>NZ_JASGSR010000030.1:0-77255 GCF_040446015.1 Bradyrhizobium sp. INPA03-11B | reverse complement strand
CCCCGTAAGAACGGGGCGAGGGAGCACACCGCATTCGCAGCCCTAACCGAACCGATCCCGCCAGCTTGGCTGCGCGCCGGGGAAGGGCAGCGCGGTCGCTGAATGGACGCCGCGGGCGATCGCGCGTGCCACCGTGTTGGCGGCGATGGCGCCGAGCTTGGTCAGGCCGAACAGCGGATCGACCGGCTTGGCGCCGGTCGCGGCGGCAAACACCACATCGCCATCGAGCGGGGCGTGCACCGGATAGATCGCGCGCGCCATGCCGGTCTGCGCGATCATCGCAAGCCGCCGCGCCTGCGGTTTTGTCAATTGCGCGTCGGTCACGACCACGACCAGCGTCGTGTTCTCGGCCGCGGTGGCGTCCGCGCCGCCCTTCAGCCGCATCTTCAGCATCTCCTGGGTGAACGCGGGCGGCAGGCCGCGTCCGCCGAACTCGCCGTTCACCTCGAACGGCGCCGCCCAGAACCAGGGGCCGCTGCCGACCGTGACGCTGCCGACCGCGTTGACCACCGCGAGCGCTGCGACCTTGATGCCGTCGTCGGTCACAGCGGAGGCCGAGCCGAGGCCGCCCTTGAGGTTGGCGGTGGTCGCGCCCATGCCGGCGCCGACGCTGCCGAGCTCGAAGTCATCAGAGGCGGCATTCGCCGCCGCATAGCCGAGATCGCGATAGGGCGGAAAGCGCCCCCACGCCTTGTTGCCGCCGTTGAGCAGGTCGAAGCAGATCGCGCCCGGCACGATCGGGATCACCGCATCGCGGATGCGAAAGCCGCGGCCGCGCTCGGCGAGCCAGGCCTGCAAGCCGCCGGCGGCATCGAGCCCGAGCGCGGAGCCGCCGGACAGCGTGATGGCGTCGATCGCCTCGACGACATTATGCGGGGCAAGCAGCGCGTCCTCGCGGGTGCCGGGGCCGCCGCCGCGGACATCGATCGAGGCCACCGCCGGCCGCTCGAACAGGATCGCAGTGACGCCCGAGGCGATCACGGCGTCGTCGGCGTGGCCGACGGCAACGCCGGCAATATCGGTGAGAAGGTTTTTCACGATGCGTCCGTCCCTGCTGTCCGATCGATCCGGTATAGCAGCCGCCGCGTCAAAGCAAAACGCCCCGGCTGACCGGGGCGGTTTGTAACTCTATCCTCGTCATTGCGAGCCACCCGGTCGGCGCGAAGCGCCGCCGGATGACAGGCTTCACGAAGCAATCCATTTCACCGCTCGCGGAGACGTGGATTGCTTCGTCGCTGCGCTCCTCGCAATGACGGAAGGGGTCTCTCAGGAGCCCTTCGGATTGATCTCGGTGTAGTTGCCCTTGGCGTCCCACTTGTAGACGACGTAGTCGATCGCCTTGATGTCGCCCTTGGCATCGAAGCTTATCTTGCCGAGCACGGTGTCCCAGTCGCCGGCCTTGATGGTGGCCATCACCTTCTTGGCGTCGGTGGTGCCGGCCTTGGCGACGGCCTGCGTCCACACCTGCATCGCGGCGTAGGTGTAGAGCGTGTAACCTTCGGGATCGATGTTCTTGGCCTTGAACTTCTCGACGATCGCCTTCGCGGTCGGCTTGTTGCGCGGATCGGGGCCGAAGGTGAACAGCGTGCCTTCGGCGGCGGGGCCGGTGATCGAGGCGAACTCCTTGTCGTTCATGGCGTCGCCCGCCATCAGAATGGTCTGCAGGCCCTGGTCACGCATCTGGCGCAGGATCAGGCCAGCTTCCTGATGGTAGCCGCCGACATAGACCAGATCGATGTTGTCGCGCTTCAGGCGCGAGACGATCGAGTTGAAGTCCTTGTCGCCCTTGTTGTACGACTCGAACATCTTCTCCTGGAAGCCGGCCTTGTTCAGCGCCTTCTTGGTCTCATCGGCGAGGCCTTTGCCGTAGGTGGTCTTGTCGTTCAGGATCGCGACGTTCTTGCCCTTGAAGTTCTTCATGATGTAGTCGGCGGCGACCAGGCCCTGCTGGTCGTCACGGCCGCAGACGCGGGCCACGTTCCAGAGCTTGCGCTCGGTGAACAGCGGATTGGTCGAGGCCGGGGTGATCTGCAGGACGTTGGCGTCGGCATAGGCCTCGGAGGCCGGGATCGACGACGACGAGCAGAAGTGGCCGGCGACGAACGGGATCTTCGACGAGCCGATCTTTTCCGCGATCGAGCGCGCCTGCTTCGGATCGCAGGCATCATCGTCGGCTTCCAGCGCGAGCTTCTTGCCGAGCACGCCGCCGGCGGCGTTGATGTCGGCGATTGCCTGCTCGGCGCCGTTCTTCATCTGCCGGCCGAAAGCGGATTCGGAGCCCGTCATCGGGCCCGCGACTGCGATGGTGATATCTTGCGCGAATGCGCTCGCCGAGAATGCGAACGAAGCGCCCAATGCCAGGCCGATCAGCTTCAGTGATTTCATGAGACGTCCCTCGTGGTCGTTGCCTCTTGCGGAAGGGCCCGGCACGCCGGGCCCCAAAACCGCCGGCATTCTCGGCTGGTTTCGCGCCGAAGTCACCGGCAATTTTCAGGCAAATCGACGCTACATCAGCTGCATCCAGCTGCAGGGGCGGCACGAAACGTGCAGCTACCCGCGGCGGCCGCCTTCCAGATAGGCGGCGCGGATTTCCGGGCGCTGCAGCAATTCGGCGCCGGTTCCGGCCAGCGTGATCAGGCCGTTGACCATGACATAGCCGCGATGGGCGAGCTTCAGCGCATGGTTGGCGTTCTGCTCCACGATCAGCACGGTGAGGCCGTCCTGCCGGTTCAGCGTGCGGATGGCTTCGAAGATCTGGCGCGCGATCAGCGGCGCAAGGCCGAGCGAAGGCTCGTCCAGCATCAACAGGCGGGGCCGGCTCATCAGGGCGCGGCCGATCGCGAGCATCTGCTGCTCGCCGCCGGACAGCGTGCCGCCGCGTTGTGCGACGCGTTCCTTCAGCCGCGGGAACAGCGCGAACACGCGCTCCAGCCCGGCCTCGCGTTCGGCTTCGCTGCATTCGGTGGCGTCGGCGCCCATCTGCAGGTTTTCCGCGACGCTCATGCGCGGAAAGATCCGCCGGCCCTCGGGCGATTGTGCGATGCGCAGCCGCGCGATCTCGTGGGTCGGCACGCCCGTGATGTCATTCCCGTCGAACTCGATCCGGCCGGCGCGGGCGCGCGGCCGGCCGAAGATCGTCATCATCAGCGTCGACTTGCCGGCGCCGTTGGCGCCGATCAGGGCGACGATCTCGCCTCGATTGATCTCGATGTCGACGCCTTTCAGCGCCTCGATCTTGCCATACGCCGCACGCACGCCGCGCACCGCGAGCAGGGGTGTGGTTGCAGCTAGCGCGCTCACGTGCCGCTCTCCATCACGGCGATCGCCTCTTCTTCGTCGGCGCCGAGATAGGCGGCGATCACCTTGGGGTCGTCGCGCACGGCCTTCGGCGAGCCTTCGGCGATCTTGACGCCGTAGTCCATCACCACGACGTGGTCGGAGATCTCCATCACGACAGACATGTCATGCTCGATCAGCAGGATCGAGGTGCCCTGTTCGTTGCGGATCGACAGCAGGAGTTCGTTGAGCCCGCCGCTCTCGCGCGCGTTGAGGCCGGCCGCCGGCTCGTCGAGGCAGAGCAGCACGGGCTCGGTGCACATCGCGCGCGCGATCTCGAGCCGGCGCTGGTCGCCGTAAGCGAGGTTGCCGGCGGCATCGTCGGCGCGTGAGAGCAGGCCGACGCGGTCGAGCCAGGTCCGCGCCAGCTCGATGGCGCGCTGCTCGGCCTCGCGCCAGGACGGCAGGCCGAGCAGCCCGAGCAGGGTGAGGCCCGAGGCGCGCATCAGCGCGTTGTGCTGGGCGACCATCAGGTTCTCCAGCGCGGTCATGCCGGGAAACAGCCGGATGTTCTGGAAGGTGCGCGCCACCTTGGCCTGCTTGGTGATGCGGAAATCGTTCAGCCGCTCGAGCTGGATGGTGTGGCCATCGTCGTGGGCGAGGCGGATCGCGCCGCCGCTCGGCCGGTAGAAGCCGGTGATGCAGTTGAACACGGTGGTCTTGCCGGCGCCGTTCGGTCCGATCAGCGCGGTGATCTTGCGCCGCTCGGCCGCGAAGGAGAGCTGGTTGACCGCGACGATGCCGCCGAAGCGCATCATCAGGCGGTCGACGGTGAGGATGGGATCGCCGCTCATCCGTGGCCCTCCTTGACGAGGTCGGACGAGATCACCTGGTTGCGCTCCAGGAACACGGTCGGCGCGCGATGGCCAATCAGCCCGCGCGGCCGCCAGATCATCAACAGCACCATCGCGATGCCGAACACCAGCATGCGGTACTGATCGAACCCGCGGAACAATTCGAAGCCGCCGATCATGGTGAGCGCGGCCAGCGCCACGCCGAGCTGCGAGCCCATGCCGCCGAGCACGACGATCGCCAGCACCAGCGCCGATTCCTGGAAGGTGAAGGATTCCGGGCTGATGAAGCCCTGCCGCGTGGCGAAGAAGGCGCCGGCGAAGCCGCCGAACATCGCGCCGGTCGCGAACGCGGTGAGCTTGGTCGTGGTGACGTTGATGCCAAGCGCGCGGCAGGCCACCTCGTCCTCGCGCAGCGCTTCCCAGGCGCGGCCGATCGGCAGCCGGCGCAACCGGATCGTCACCCAGTTGGTGAGCAGCGCCATCGCCAGGATCAGATAGAACAGGAACACGATGCGGTGGGTCGGCGAGAACTCGATGCCGAGCTTGGCGGCAAGCCCGTCATCGCTGTTGTCGAGCGGAATGCCGAACAGGGTCGGGCGCGGGATGCCGGAGACGCCGTTGGGGCCGCCGGTCAGGCTTTGCCAGTTGATGATGACGAGGCGGATGATCTCGCCGAAGGCCAGCGTCACGATCGCGAGATAATCGCCACGCAGCCGCAGCACCGGGAAGCCGAGCAGCACGCCCCAGAACGCCGCCAGGATGCCGGCGAGCGGCAGGCAGACCCAGAACGACAGTCCGAAATTGGTCGCGAGCAGCGCGTAGGAATAGGCGCCGACCGCATAGAAGGCGACGTAGCCGAGATCGAGCAGGCCGGCGAGGCCGACCACGACGTTCAACCCCCATCCCAGCATCACATAGGTCAGCACCAGGATCGAGAGGTCGAGAATGTATCGCTGGTTGTAGAAAATGACAGGGACGAGGAAGGCGAACACCAGGAGTGCCGGAGCGAGCCAGCGGCCCGCGAACGACATCGCCGATTGCACCGGCTGCGGCACGATGCGATCCTTGTCGACCGGCCCCCACCATTGCCGCAGCAGCTCGATGATGATGCTGCCGCCGAACACGGTGCCGACCATGGCGGCGAGATCGCCGAACCGCGTCCAGTAGATCAGGCCGCCCTGTGGGCCGGCCTCGGTGCGCAAGCCGATCATCAGCGAGAACAGCACCAGCGCGACGACGGCACTAATCAGGGCTTTCTTGAGAATGAAGGCGCTGCCCGAGGGCTGCGCAGTGTGCGAGGGGCGGGCTGAGGTCGTGCTCACGAAGTGCCTGTCAGACTTTTTCGACTTCGGGACGGCCGAGCAGGCCGGTCGGCATGAAGATCAGCACCACGATCAGGATCGAGAACGCGGCGACGTCCTTGTACTCGACCGAGAAGTAGGCCGACCAGAACGTTTCGATCAGGCCGATCGCGAGGCCGCCGAGCATTGCGCCGGGCAGCGAGCCGATGCCGCCGAGCACGGCGGCGGTGAACGCCTTGATGCCGGCGACGAAGCCCATGAAGAAATCGACCAGCCCGTAATAGAGCAGGTACATCATGCCGGCGACGGCTGCGAGCGCTGCGCCGATCACGAAGGTCATCGAGATGGTGCGGTCGACATCGACGCCGAGCAGCGCGGCCATGGTCTGGTCCTGCTCGCAGGCGCGCATGTCGCGCCCGAGCCGGGTGCGCGAGACCAGCCAGGTGAACAACGCGAGCAGCACGATGGTGGCGAGCACGACCACGATCTGGATGTTGGAGAGCTGCACGGCGAAGCCTTCGGAGCCTTCATGCAGCGTGTAGCCACCGGTGATGATCGGCGGCACCGGCTTGACGCGCGCGCCCTGCGACACCTGCGAGAAATTGGTCAGCACGAACGACATGCCGATCGCCGACAGCATCGGGGCGAGGCGGAACGAATGCCGCAGCGGCCGATAGGCGATGCGTTCGATGGTCCAGCCATAGAGCGCGGTGATCACCATCGAGACCAGCAGCACGATCAGGAGGATGACGGGGATCGCGGTGAGGCCGAGCGACACCAGCACCAGGAACGAGATCATCGCGATGAAGCCGCCGATCATGAAGATGTCGCCATGGGCGAAGTTGATCATGCCGACGATGCCGTAGACCATCGTGTAGCCGATGGCGATCAGGCCATAGATCGAACCGAGCACGAGGCCGTTGATCAATTGCTGGGCGAAATAATCCATGCGCTGCCGTCAGAGCCTGTTCGGTTGAGAACCGAACGGGCTCTCGGTTTGATTTGGACGCGGTGTCTTCACGCGAACCGGTCTCCACTTCGCTCGAAAACGCTACGTCGCGGGTGACGCGGCGAGGCCCCCGGCAGCCTGGTCCGTCGCGTCGCGGTATTTTCTAACAGCGGAACCCCGGCGGCGGCAACAGCGTGGCAGCAGCAGAAAGGGCTTTGTACATAACTACTTTGGCGGGTGCGGTTCCGATGTCACAGGGGGCGAGACCCAGTTGCCTTGCAATGATCGCGCCGGAACCCGTGTTATCAGAGCAACTGCGGTCCTGATGCGCGCGTTGTCCCCAGTTGGATGAAAAGGATGAACAACCAGGGCCCCCGGGTTAGCAGCTCAGGTGCCGCAGGATTCGAGCCGGCAAGGCAATTGAGCAGTTGCAACAAAAAGGGTCTCGCCGAGCAGCGAGGCCCATTTCATCTGCTGATTTGTTTCTGTTTGATGTTCAGGCCAATTGATCGGCGAAGCGGCCGCGGAAGGCGTATGAACCGAAATGCGTCAACTCGCTGCGCAGGTCCAGCCAGATTTCGCCGCCCAGGTCGATCCAGCGCCGGCAGAATGCGTAATCCTCGGACAGATACTCGCCGGTCGTCTTGTCGATCATGCATTCGAACAGCGACACGCGGTCGAGGTCGGCGCGAACCAAATTGCCGGTGTTCAAGTCGTTGGTCTTGTGGTTCGCGCGGTATTTCAGTTCGGGATGGGCGTCGCACAGCCTGACGAGCGCGGATCGCTTCATCATCAGGAAGCCGGTTCCGGCATATCGGACCTTGGCGAAGCCGTCGCCGCGAACCGTGATCTGGTCGCCCGCCCATGTGACGACATAGTCAAGCGAGGACGACGCGAGGTTCGCTCGCTTGGCGTCCGCAGCCCGCTGCACCTTGGCCCAATCGATGTGTTTGAGCGGATAGGCCGCGGCCGAGACGTCGGCATCGCTATCGAGCAGCCGGAACACCGCCTCGGGCTCGAACCCGATATCGGCATCGATGAACAGGAGATGGCTGGCGCCAGAGGCGAGGAATTGGTGGGCAAGCTCGTTCCGGGCGCGCACGATCAGCGATTCGTTTCCGATCAGGTGGAACACGATGTCGATGCCCCGGGCGGTGGCCGTAGCCTGAAGCTTCAGGGCTGACAACACATAGGCCATCTTCAGATCGCCGCCGTAGCAGGGCGTTGCGACGAAAACGCGGGTTCTTTCAGTCATTTTACCCCCTCATGCTCCCCAGCGCAGATCCTGGCCGGGCCCGATCGCATCGATCCCGGGAACCATCGCACCGCGCTTAACCTTAACAAAGGGTTTAAATTGCTGCCGGCAATCGATCGGCGTTACCTCGCGAGCTGAACCGTCGCCGGTCTGAAAGGCGCGGGAAGCACGGGAAGCGGCAATGTCGAACAACTGGCGGATCAGTTCCTTCAACGGCGCGCTGCTTGCGGCCTATTTCATTCCGGTCTGGACCATCATCGCGTTCAGCATCATGGTGTCGCCGATCCACGGCCTCTATGAGCGGCCGAGCGTGTCGTTCGCGCTGTATGCGAGCGACTATCTCCACCTCGGCAAGATGGCGACGGTGCGGCTCGCATGGCTCTTGGCGCTGGCGCGGATCACGGTGGTGGCGTTCTTCGCGGTGTTCCTCGCGATGGCCGCGTTCTCGCCGTTGCGCCGAAACAGCAGTGGCGCCGACGAGGCGCTCGCGGTGGCGCTCTGCCTCGGCAGCGTGCTGAGCTTCGCCAGCATGATGATGGCCTCCAAGGTCGGCGAGGTCGAAGCGATGCGCATGCATGCGTCGGAGCTTCTGATGCTGCTGGGCACTGCGATCGTGATGCTGTTCGAGACCTCGCCGAAGCGAGCTGCCGTGACTCCTACCGTTGAGGCGGGTGCGCCGGCGAGTGGGCTATCCCTTCAGCAGCCCTAAAGCGCGATAGTCATCGCGCTTTAGTTCGTTGTTTTGAGCATGATCTCCGCGCAAACGCGTTCCGCGTTTGTCGCGAGGGAAAACCGCTTCGCACTTTTCCGGATCATGCTCCTAGTTCGGCAATGATCGCGCCGGCTTCCTTGACGGCGTGATTGGCCGCCGGCACGCCGCAATAGATCGCTTGCTGCATCAGGATTTCCTTGATGTCGTCGGGCGTGAAGCCGCCTTCAGTGAGCGCGGCGCGCACATGCAGGCGGAATTCGTCCCACTGGCCGAGCGCGACCATGGTGCCGATCACAAGCACGCGGCGCGTGCGGTGATCGAAATGCGGCCGGGTCCAGATATCGCCCCACGCATAGCGCGTGATCAGGTCCTGGAAGTCGGTGTTGAACGCGTTGCGGTTCTTGATCGACTTGTCGACCCATTCATTGCCGAGCACCTTGCGGCGCTGCGTCATGCCGTCGTCGCGGCGTTGATTGTCGTCCATGGAATTTCCTCCTGAAATCGTAGCCCGGATGGAGCGCAGCGCAATCCGGGGTTCGGTATTCACGTCAACGGCCGGTCCCGGATTTCGCTTCGCTCCATCCGGGCTACACAGGTCTTGCGGTTACCGTTGCGTCAGGAAGCCGACCACGGCTTCGGTAAAGGCGTGCGATTGCTCGACATTGGAAATATGCGCGGCATCAAGCAGCGTCATGCTGGCGCCGGGAATGCCGCTGCGGATCATCTCACCCGCCGACACCGGCGTTGCCATGTCCTGCTTTCCTGCGATCACCAGCGTCGGGCTCTTGATCCTGGGCAGCAGCGCGCGCTGGTCGAGGGTCGACAGCGCCTCGCAGCAGGCGAGGTAGCCCTCGACGGGAGAGGCAATCAGCATCGCCTTCATGCGCGCCGTCGTCTCGGGCTCGCGCTCGCGGAAGTCGGCAGTCAGCCAGCCCGCGATCACGGTGTCGGCGACCGCGGCGATGCCGCCTTCCTTGACCGCCTTGATGCGGTTCAGCCAGTTGGCCGGATCGGGATAGTAGCAGGCGGTGTTGGCGAGGATGATCTTGCCAAATCTTTCAGGGGCGTTGGCGCCGAGCCATTGCCCGACCATGCCGCCCATCGACAGGCCGCACCAATGCACCTTCTCGATGTTGAGGTCGTCGAGGATTGCCAGCACGTCGCGGCCGAACCGCTCCATCGAGTAGGGTCCATCAGGCACGCCGGATTTGCCGTGACCTCTGCGGTCGTAGCGGATGACGCGGAACATCTGCGTCAGCGCCTTCATCTGCGGCTCCCACATCTGCAGGGTGCAGCCGAGCGAGTTCGACAGCATCAAGGTCGGTCCGCCGTCGCGGCCATCGACCTGGACATTGAGCAGGCATCCGTCGGCGTTGATCATCGGCATCGTGTTGTCCCCTCTCGTCATGTGCTTGCCGGATCAAGCCCGGCAATGACATCTTCGCTATTTCTCATCCAGTGAAGCCAGCAACCGGTCGATCAGCGTCTGCGAGGCACCCTGATAGGCCATCGGCTCGAATAGCTCTGCGATACGCTTGGCGTCGAGATGTGCGGTGATCTTGGCATCCGCCGACAGCACGTCGCGCAGATGCTTCTTGTCCGCGACCGCTTTCTTGCTCGCGGACTCGATCAGATGATGGGCGTCGCTCTTGCCGATCTTTTCGGCCAACGCAAACGTCACGGCCTCCGCCATGATCAACCCATGGGTCGCATCGAGATTGGTGCGCATCCGCGCCGCATCGACCTCGAGCCCTTCGGCGAGGTCGACGATGGCGGCGAGCGCGCCCGAGGTCACCAGCATCAGGCCCGGCAAGGTCGGCCATTCCGCATGCCACGGGCCGGCGCTGCGCTCATGGTCCTGCACCTGCGCGGCGAAGATCGTTGCGGCGAGGTTCGGTGCCATGGTCGCGGCGCCCAGCGCGCTCGCGGCGGCAACGGGATTGCGCTTGTGCGGCATGGTGGAGGAGCCGCCGCGGCCGGCGCCGGCGGGCTCGAAGGCCTCGCCGACATCGGTCTGCATCATCAGCGAAATGTCGCGCGCGATCTTGCCGCAGCTGCCGGCGAGGATCGCGAACACCGACGCCGCCTCCGCGATGCGGTCGCGGTGGGTGTGCCAGGGCGCATCGGGCCGCGGCAGTTCAAGGGTCCAGGCCAGCGCCTCTTCCACCGCCAGTCCCCTATCGCCGAGCGCGGCGAGGGTGCCTGCAGCGCCGCCGAATTGCAGCGCCAGCGTCTCGCGGCGCAGCCGCAGCAGCCGCTTGCGGGAGCGGTGCAGGGCTGCGGCGTATTCGGCGAGCTTAAGCCCGAACGGCATCGGCAGCGCATGCTGCAGCCAGGTCCGCGCCACCATTGCGGTATTGCGATGGGCGCGCGCTAATCCGGCAAAGCCCGCAACGGCGCGGTTGAGGTCGGCGAGCAGCGCGTCGATGCCGGCGCGCAAGGTCAGCATCGTCGCGGTGTCGATGACGTCCTGGCTGGTCGCGCCCCAATGCACGTAGCGCGCCGCCTCGGCATCCACCTTGGCGACCTCGGCGGTCAGAGCCTTCACGAGGGGAATCGCCAGATTGCCGGACCGGGTCGCGGCTTCCGCAAGCGCGGCGGTGTCAAACGATTCGGTCTTGCAGGCTTGCTCGATCGGCGCCACGGCGGTCCATGGAATTACGCCGACGAGGGCCTCGGCGCGGGCCAGCGCGGCCTCGAAATCCAGCATGTTCTGCAGGGTGGCGGCATCGTCGCACACCGCGCGCATCGAGGCGCTCGACAGCATCGGCGCAAGCAGGGGGGAGAGGGCTGTGCTCATGGCGCGCGACCTAACCACTCCCGGGCGTCGCTGCCAATGCCCCGGCGCTGCCGGCATTTTCAACAGCGCGGATTGCGCGATTTCGTGAACAGCGGGCTTGGCTTGCTGCGGTTGCGAATATGCATCGCTCATCCTCCCAAGGTGGCCTTTCCTTTGCGCCCGGGCTGCTTTACTTGGGGGAAAAGGTTTCTTGCGATCGAGGAGGTCCTCCCATGGCCATGACAATGACCGGCGAAGTCCAGCTTGCGGCGCCGCGCCAGGCTGTGTGGGACAAGCTCAACGACCCCGACGTGCTGAAGGCCTGCATCCCCGGCTGCGAAGAGCTGGAGAAGACCGACGAGGGCGGCTTTCGCGCCACCGCCAAGATGAAGGTCGGCCCGGTCTCCGCCCGCTTCAAGGGCAAGGTGACGTTGAGCGATCTCGACCCGCCGAACGGCTACAAGATTTCGGGCGAAGGCGAGGGCGGGGTCGCCGGCTTCGCCAAGGGCGGCGCCACCGTCGGCCTTGCCGACAAGGATGGCGGCACGCTTCTGAGCTACAACGTAGAGGCGCAGATCGGCGGCAAGCTCGCCCAGCTCGGCCAGCGCCTGATCAACGGTGCCGCCAAGAAGCTGGCCGATGAATTCTTTGCAAATTTTGCCAAGGCGGTGCAGGGTTAGCCCCGCTCGCGGGCCGGATCATTCAGGCCCGGCCATGCTCTGGATGGGTGGCTCCAAAGGTTGCCCATCGCGGGGCGCGCCCATATTATGCCGTCTGGAATGATTTTAAACCGCCTGCTTCGCCGATATGCGGTGGCGCAGATAAGAGAGTGCTGATGGCCAAGATTTCAATGATCGTGAACGGCAACCCCGTCAACGCGAATGTCGACCCCCGTACCCTTCTGGTCCAGTTTCTGCGCGAAAACCTGCGGCTGACAGGTACCCATGTCGGCTGCGACACCTCGCAGTGCGGCGCCTGCGTCGTGCATCTGGACGGCAAGGCGGTGAAGTCCTGCACGACGCTCGCGGTGATGGCTGACGGTCATGAGGTCAAGACCATCGAGGGGCTGGCCGCCGACGGCGCGCCGCTGCATCCGATGCAGGAGGCCTTCCGCGAGCATCATGGCCTGCAGTGCGGCTTCTGCACGCCGGGCATGATCATGACCGCCGTCGACCTGGTCCATCGCAAGGGCCACGAGCTTTCCGACGAGGTGATCCGCGAGGAGCTGGAAGGCAATCTGTGCCGCTGCACCGGCTACCAGAACATCGTGGCTTCGATCGCCGCCGGCGCCAAGGCGATGGCCAAATCGGACTTGGCTTAAACAAGTCGGACCTCGCTTAATCAGCAATTCGTCGCGATCGCGATCAGGACATTCCAATGTACGAATTCAAATATCATCGTCCCGGCACCGTGCGGCAGGCCGCCAACCTCCTGGTGAAGAACGAGGACGCCAAGCTGATCGCCGGCGGTCACACGCTGGTGCCGGTCATGAAGCAGCGGCTCGCGAGTCCGCCGCATCTGGTCGACCTCTCCCATATCGAAGGTCTCGACACGATCGAGATGAAGGGCCGCTCGCTGGTGATCGGCGCCACCGCCAAGCACGCTGACGTCGCGAACTCCGCGGTTGTCGGCGAGGCGATCCCGGCGCTGGCCGAACTGGCCGGCCTGATCGGCGATCCCGCGGTGCGCCACCGCGGTACCATCGGCGGCTCGCTCGCCAACAACGACCCGACCGCAGACTATCCGGCGGCGGTGCTGGCGCTGGGCGCGACCATCGTCACCAACAAGCGCCGCCTGAAGGCCGAGGAGTATTTCCTGGGCCTGTTCTCGACCGCGCTGGAGGCCGACGAGATCATCACCAAGGTGATGTTCCCGCTGCCGAAGAAGGCGGCCTACATCAAGTTCCGCAATCAGGCCTCGCGCTATGCGTTGGTCGGTGTGTTCGTGGCCAAGCGTCCGTCCGACGTGCGCGTCGCGGTCACCGGCGCGGGCTCGGACGGCGTGTTCCGCGCCACCGCGTTCGAGGAGGCCTTGAAGAAGCGCTTCTCGCACAAGGTGCTCGACGGCATCGCGGTTCCGGCCGAAGGGCTGAACAGCGACCTGCACGGCAGTGCGGAATACCGCGCCCACCTGATCGGCGTTTTGACGCGCCGGGCGGTGGAAGCCGCCAACGCCAAGGACTAGCTAAGGACTAGATCCAAGGGACTAGATCCAAACCGGATCCCAAGGACTAGATCTGACGCGTGATTTTGCTAACCCCTGTTCGAAGACTGGCAGTTCCATGAGTGCATCGGCGTTACCCACTTCCGTCGATGCGCTCGAGGAGCTGTTGACGTCGCGCGGCTATCTCGCCGAACGGTCGCTGGCGACCGTGACTTATCTGGCGCTGCGCATGGGCCGGCCGCTGTTCCTCGAAGGCGAGGCCGGCGTCGGCAAGACCGAGATCGCCAAGGTGCTGTCGGCGGCACTCGGGCGCAAGCTGATCCGCCTGCAATGCTATGAAGGCCTGGACGTCGCCTCCGCCGTCTATGAGTGGAGCAGCGCGGCGCAGATGATCGCGATCCGGCTGGCGGAAGCCTCCGGCGACACCGATCGCGACCAGCTTGCGAGCGACATTTTCGCCGAGCGCTTCCTGATCAAGCGGCCGCTGTTGCAGGCGCTCGAGCCCGATGTCGCGGGCCCCCCGGTGCTGCTGATCGACGAGCTCGACCGCGCCGACGAGGCGTTCGAGGCGTATCTGTTGGAAATCCTCAGCGACTTCCAGGTCACCATTCCCGAGCTCGGCACCGTGAAGGCGCCGGCGCCGCCGATCGTGATCATCACCTCGAACCGCACCCGCGAGATTCACGACGCGCTGAAGCGGCGCTGCCTCTATCACTGGGTGGATTATCCTTCGGCCGAGCGCGAGCTCGCGATCGTCAAGTCGCGGGTGCCGAACATCTCCGCAAAGCTGTCGCAGCAGGTCGTGCGCTTCGTGCAGGCGCTGCGCAGCCAGGATTTCTACAAGTCGCCTGGCGTCGCCGAGACCATCGACTGGGCCACCGCGCTGTCCGAGCTCGACGCCCGCTCGCTGACGCCGCAGGTGGTCGGTGACACGCTGGGCGCGCTGCTCAAGTACCAGGACGACATCGCGCGCATGCAGGGCGATGCGTTGCAGAAGACATTGAAGGAAGCGACGAGCGAGACGTAAGTCGCGCGCCGCAATAGCATTCGTCATTCCGGGGCGATGCGAAGCATCGAACCCGGAATCTCGAGGTTCCGGGTTCGCCCGCTCCGCGTGCGCCCCCGAACGACGGGAAATGGATTCCAATGGCGATCAACCATCTCAATCCCCCGACCGGCCACATGGCCGACAACGTGATCGGCTTTGCCCGCGCATTGCGGGCGGCGGGGCTTCCGGTCGGGCCAGGCTCGGTGATCGATGCGCTCGACGCGTTGCAACTGATCGAGGTCGGCAACCGCTCCGATTTCTACGCCACGCTCGAGGCGATCTTCGTCAAGCGCCACGAGCATGCGCTGATCTTCCGGCAGGCCTTCATGCTGTTCTTCCGCGCCGCTGAGGAGTGGAAGAGCATGCTGGATTCGGTGCCGCTGCCCGACCACGCCAAGAAGAAGCCGCCGCCGGCTTCGCGCCGGGTCCAGGAGGCGATGGCGCAGCCGGCGAAGAGCGAGGAGCGGCCGCAGGCCCAGGAGCAGGAGCTGAAGCTCTCGGTCTCCGACAAGGAGATCCTGCAGAAGAAGGATTTTGCGCAGATGACCGCGGCGGAGATTGCCGAGGTGACGCGCGAGATCGCCAAGATGCGGCTGCCGCAGGCCGAGCTCGTCACCCGCCGCTACCAGCCGGACGCGCGCGGACTGCGGCTCGACATGCGCCGCACCGTGCGCAACTCGCTGCGATCAGGCGGCGAGATCATCGACATCCGAAAGCTCGGCCGGATCGAGAAGCCGGCGCCGATCGTGGCGCTGCTCGATATCTCCGGCTCGATGAGCGAGTACACCCGCTTGTTCCTGCACTTCCTGCATGCCATCACCGACGCCCGCAAGCGGGTCTCGGTGTTCCTGTTCGGCACCCGCCTGACCAATGTGACGCGCGCATTGCGGGCGCGTGATCCGGACGAGGCGCTGGCGAGCTGCTCGTCCTCGGTCGAGGACTGGGCCGGCGGGACCCGGATCGCGACCTCGCTGCACACCTTCAACCAGCTCTGGGCCCGCCGGGTGCTCGGGCAGGGCGCCATCGTCCTCCTTATATCCGATGGACTAGAACGGGAGGCGGATGCCAAACTGGCCTTCGAGATGGACCGTTTGCACCGCTCCTGCCGCCGTCTGATCTGGCTGAACCCGCTGCTGCGCTATTCCGGCTTCGAGGCCAAGGCGCAGGGCATCAAAATGATGTTGCCCCACGTTGACGAATTTCGCCCGGTGCATAACTTGACGTCCATCAAGGGCTTGATCGGGGCGCTGTCATCCCCGCCGCCGGCGCACCACCGCAGCCTGATCCGTTCTGTTGCTTGAGGAGGGCATGATCCGAAAAAGTGGGTACCGGTTTTTCGAATAGATCATGCCCCAAAAGGAGGTTCTCATGCTCAACCGCGACGAAGACATCCTGCAGGCCGCCGAGACCTGGCAGAAGCAGGGCCACGGCGTGGCGCTCGCCACCGTGGTCGAGACCTGGGGCTCGGCGCCGCGCCCGGCCGGCTCCAGCCTCGTCATCAATGACGACGGCACCTTCCTCGGCTCGGTCTCCGGCGGCTGCGTCGAGGGCGCCGTCGTCACCGAGGCGCTCGACGTGATCGCGAGCGGCCAGCCGAAGATGCTCGAATTCGGCGTCGCCGACGAGACCGCCTGGAATGTCGGCCTGTCCTGCGGCGGCACCATCCGCGTGTTCGTCGAGAAGGTCGGTTAGCCGTGAAGCTCGAGATCCTGAAAGAACTGAACGCCGAGCGCGCCGCGCGCCGCCCGGTGATCATCGTCACCGACACCGCCAATGGCGATCAGCGCCTGGTCAAGGCCGCGGGCATCGCGGCCGATCCGCTGCGCGCCGAGCTTGCCAAGCAACTGCGGATGGGCAAGAGCGGCAATGTCGAGGTTGCAGGCAAGAAGCTGTTCCTCAACGTCTACGCGCCGACCGCAAAGCTCGTGATCATCGGCGCGGTGCATATCAGCCAGGCGCTGGCGCCGCTGGCACGCTCGCTCGACTATGACGTGACGGTGGTCGATCCGCGCACCGCGTTTGCAAGCCCGGAGCGTTTCCCCGACGTGCCTTTGGTCGCCGAATGGCCCGACATCGCGCTGCCGCCGCTCAATGTCGATCACTACACCGCGTTCGTCGCGGTGACGCATGATCCGAAGATCGACGATCCGGCGCTGCTGCACGCCTTCGACCGCGAGTGCTTCTATATCGGCGCGCTGGGATCGCGGAAGACCCACGCCAAGCGCGCCGAGCGCTTGCGCGCACAGGGCGCGAAGGACAGCGACATCGCGCGCATCCACGCGCCGATCGGGCTCGACATCGGCGCGGTGTCACCGTCGGAGATCGCGGTCGCGATCATGGCGGAGATCACCGCGCAACTGCGTCTGCCTCCCAAAGAAAAAGAAGAAGCGGCATGAAGTTCGGTCCCGCCAGTCCGGCCGACGCGATTGGCGGCGTCACCGTGCACACACTCCGCCAGGGCGCGCTGGTGCTCAAGAAGGGCACCACGATCGGCCCTGAGGAAGTCGAGGCGCTGACCAAGGCCGGCGTCAAGGACGTCGTCGTGGTGCGGCTGGAAGAGGGCGACGTCTCCGAGGATGTCGCGGCCGCCAGCATCGCGCAGGCGGTGGCAGGCGAGGGCGTCAATGTCGAGCGCGCCTTCACCGGCCGCGCCAACCTGTTCGCGGCGCGCCCCGGCGTGCTGGTGGTCGATCGCGCCGCGGTCGACCGCATCAACGGCGTCGACGAGGCCATCACCTTCGCAACGCTCGCGGCCTACAAGCCGGTGGTCGAAGGCGAGATGATCGCGACTGTCAAGCTGATCCCGTTCGGCGTCGAGGGACGCTTGCGCGATGCCGCGGTCGCGGTCGCGGGCAAGGACACGCTGCGGATCGCGCCCTACGTGATCAAGAAGGTCGGCGTGGTCTCGACCCTGCTGCCGGGCCTTGCGCCGAAGGTGATCGACAAGACGCTGCGTGTCACCGCCGAGCGGCTGGCGCCGGCCGGCGCCACCATCATCGCCGAGCGCCGCGTACCGCATGACGAGACGGTGCTCGCCGCCTCGATCAAGGAATTGCTCTCACTTGGCGCCGAGCTCGTCATCGTGTTCGGCGCGTCCGCAATCGCCGACCGCCGCGACGTCATTCCCGCCGCGATCACCGAGATCGGCGGCGTCGTCGAGCATTTCGGCATGCCGGTCGATCCCGGCAATCTGCTGTTGATCGGCAGCGCCGGCGGCGTGCCGGTGCTGGGTGCGCCGGGCTGCGCGCGCTCACCGGTCGAGAATGGCTTCGACTGGGTGCTGATGCGGCTGCTCGCCGGCATCAAGGTGACGCGGTCGGACCTCACCGGCATGGGCGTCGGCGGTCTTCTCATGGAGATCGTGACGCGGCCGCAGCCGCGCACCGTGCCGGACACCGAGGGCAATCGCAACGTCGCGGCGATCGTGCTTGCCGCCGGCCGCTCGACCCGGATGGGCGGTCCGAACAAGCTGCTCGCCGAGCTCGACGGCAAGAAGCTCGCGCGCATCGTCGCCGAGCAGGCGCTGGCCTCGAAGGCTTCGGAGGTGATCGTCGTCACCGGGCATCAGGGCGATCTGGTCGAGCAGGCGCTTGACGGGCTCAAGGTCAAGTTCGTGCGCAATCCGGATTTCGCCGGCGGCATTGCGAGCTCCGTGAAGGCTGGCATCTCGGCGGTCTCTGACTCTGCCGACGGCGCGATCGTCTGCCTCGGCGACATGCCGCTGATCGATGCGCATTTGATCGACCGCCTGATCGAGACCTTCGCGCCCGACCGCGGCCATCTGATCGCGGTCCCCGTCAGCGAGGGCCGCCGCGGCAATCCGGTGCTGTGGTCGCGGCGCTTCTTCAAGGAATTGATGACGCTTGACGGCGACATCGGCGCCCGCCACCTGATCGCCAAGCATGCCGAGGTGGTCGCCGAGGTCCCGGTCGAAGGCAACAGCGCCTTCCTCGACATCGACACGCCGCAGGCGCTGGAAGCAGCAAGGCGGAGCTGAGCAAACTCGCCGTCGTCCCGGCGAAAGCCGGGACCCATAACCACCGAACTTTGTCGTTCGTGGCATAGCGGCCACAGCCTCGTGCCATCATCACCGTCAGTGGTTATGGGTCCCTGCTTTCGCAGGGACGACGAACCGATAGGCTTCGCCCTCAACCCGTCATTCACCATCTGGAAACGACCCCCGCGTACAGTCCGCGCCGGACTTTGGGGGATTTCCACTTGATCATTTCGACCGCCGCCGCGCAGCGCCGCGCGCTGACGATACTTGTCCTGACGTTGCTGCTCGGGGCTACGCGTTTCTCCGTGGAAAACTTCATCCCCAAGGCTCGCGCGGCCGGCGCGTTCGCGGTCGGCAAGTGCGGTGCCTATGGCCAGGCCTACGACTATCCGGCGGAGAGCGCGGCGCGCGCCGCGGCGCTGAAGCAGTGCAAGGGCGATTGCACCACCGTCACCATGAAGCGCGCCTGTGCCGCGCTCTCGATCGACATGAAGAATCCCTGCGGCGCGCATGGTTATGCGGTGGCGTCAAAGATCTCAGGCTCGCTCAATGCCGCGACCAAGAAATGCTACGAGTTTGGCGGCAAGGAATGCGTGATCCGCGCCTGGGCCTGCGACGCCAAGGGGTAGGGCGGGAATTCAGAACGTCGAAATGCCCGCTTAGCGCGATCCCGCCGATTGGACGGAAGCTGGAAGCAAGGGCCGAGCGAAACTGAGTTCGTGGCCGTCGGGGTCAAGCAGGTGGAAGAAGCGTTCACCCCATTCGGCATCGCGGGGAACCGTGGACGGCTGGTACCCCGCTGCGAGCGCGTGTTCGTAGAGTGCGTCAACATCAGTGACGTAGAAGATCAACCGACCCCACCAGGTCCAGCATCGTTCCGTAGGTTGGAGTACGAGGTTGAGGTAGCTCGTCCCTGCCCGGAAGCTGGTGAATGACGCCTCCTCGCCACCGTGCAGCGGCTCAAACCCCAGCGCGCGGTAGAACCGGACGGCTTGTGGCATGTCATGGGTGCCCAGTGTGACCGCGCTGATTTCCTCGATCATGGCCAATGCCTCCTAATCCATTTCCTTGCACCCGTTGTGATCGAAGCGCACAGATTAGCGTCCGTCTCATCTGCGCGAACGGTGAGCAAGTCAATGCTGAGCGGCCCGGTCTTGCCATTGCCGCCGACGGGGCGCGGTAGATGCGCTCGAACCAAAAGCGCTGACGCTCTAAACTCGTCCCGGTCGAACATCCGATACCGCCTCCAGACGACCAACCGGTCGAGTGGCACAAGCGAAAAGGAGCAGAGCATGAAGGGCGATAAGGACGTTATCGAATACCTCAACAAAGCACTGCGCCATGAGCTCACTGCGGTCAACCAGTACTGGCTGCATTACCGCCTGCTCGACAATTGGGGCTACAAGGATCTGGCCCGGACATGGCGCAAGGAATCGATTGAAGAGATGCACCATGCTGACAACCTCATCGAACGCATCATCTTCCTCGATGGATCTCCCAATATGCAGACACTCGAATCCCTTCATATCGGGAAGACGGTGAAGGCCGTCCTCGATAATGACTTGCAGGCCGAATTGTCGGCGCGCTCCCTTTACGCTGAAGCCGCGACCCATTGCCATTCGGTCAAGGATTATGTGACGCGGGACCTGTTTGAGCAACTCATGCACGATGAGGAAGAGCACATCGATTTTCTGGAAACCCAGATCGACCTCGTCGCGAGGATCGGCCTTGAGCTATATGCCCAGGGGCATATCGGAGAGCTCGACAAGGACTGAAGTGATAACGACTGCTTTGGCCCAGGCATGCCGGACATGCGGTGGCGTCTCCGATGCTCGCTTGCAGGGAAGCGACCATCGCCACGCCATAGGCGTCCTGCATTTGTGAGCAAGATCTCGAGCTCGCTCAATGCCGGTGCCCGCAAATGCTACGAATATGGCGGCAAGGAATGCCTTATCCGCGCCCGGGCCTGCGATGGGCTAAACCAGCACCCGACATCTGTCTAAGTCGGACCTCGCCAAATCATATTGGCGCGATGGTCCGATCCATCGTACAATGACGACGGTTGGCGGGCCATGTTAGGGCCATGGTGCAGGAGCGGCTAGTCCGGGTCGAGCGCAGGTTGTCGGCGATCTTGGCCGCCGACGTGGCCGGCTATTCTCGGCTCATGCACAGCGACGAGGAGGCCACGCACGCCAAGCTGACGGCGCTCCTCGCAGATGGTGTCGAGCCCGCGATTGCGGAGCACGGCGGCCGCATCGTAAAGAGCACCGGCGACGGATTCCTGGCGGAGTTCCCCAGCGCGGTCGAAGCGGTCCGGGCTGCCATGCAGTTCCAGTCCCGGATCAACGAGCTCGCGACCGACGATGCGGAAGACAGGCGGATTCTCTTCCGTGTGGGGCTCAACATCGGCGACGTCATTGTCGAAGCCCACGACATCTTTGGAGACGGCGTCAACATCGCGGCGCGTCTCGAGAGCATCGCCGAACCAGGCGGAATATGCATCTCCCAGACGGTCTTCAATCACGCGCGCGACAAGGTGACGTTCGACGTCGAGGAAGCGGGCGAGCAAACTCTGAAGAATATCGCCCGACCCGTCCACGTGTACCGCATCGTCATCGGTTCCGGCCGGCGGATGGCGTCGCCCATACGCGAGGCTCCGGCGCTTGCCTTGCCGGACAAACCATCTGTCGCGGTGTTGCCACTCACCAACATGAGCGGCGATCCCGAGCAGGAGTTTGTCTCGGACGGAATTGCCGAAGATGTGATCACGGCTCTGTCGCGATATCCCTCGCTGTTCGTCATCGCGAGGAACTCATCGTTCACTTACAAGGGGCGAGCGGTTGATGTGAGATGCGTCGGGCGCGAGCTCGGCGTCCGCTATGTGCTTGAAGGCAGCGTGCGTAAGGTCGGCCAGCGGATCCGCGTCACCGCGCAGCTCATAGAGGCGGCGACCAGCAATCATGTCTGGGCCGAGCGCTACGACCGCGATCTCGCGGACGTTTTCGCCGTGCAGGATGAACTGACCGAGGCGCTGACGACCGCGATGGCCCCGGCCATTGCGGACGCCGAGCTTCGCCGCGCCATGCGCAAGCCGCCGGGAAGCCTTGATGCCTGGGCCGCCTATCAGCGCGGCCTGTGGCATCTGAGCAAGGCAACCGCCGAGGACGATGAAACGGCGGAGAAATTCTTCAGACAGGCCATCAGTCTCGATCCGACCTTCGGCGGCAGCTACAGCGCGTTAGCCCTGTATCAGCTGCAAGCGGCCGCGCTTTACCAGAAGATGGAGCTGCGGGTCGCGCAACGCTCGGCGGAGGCCCTGGCGCGCAGCGCGGTTGCGCTCGACGGCGCCGATGCAGAAGCCCGTTCCTGCCTCGGCTGGGCATTGCAGGCACGCGGCGAAGCTGGTGATGCGTTGGCGGAGATCGAGCGAGCGCTCTCGATGAGCCCAAATCTGGCGATCGCGCACGGCCATCGAGGCGCGACGTTGATCTTTGCCGGACGCCCGAGGGAAGGGGTCACGGCTCTCAACACCTGTATCAGGCTAGATCCACGCGATCCCTATCTGGCGGTCCGGCTGCTGCACATTGCGTGCGGCCTCTATTTCTGCGGCGAATACGAAGGTTCGATCGAGGCTGCGAAACGTCTGATCCGAACATATCCCGATTTTCCCATGATCTACCGCTGGTCCGCGGCGTCGCTGGGCCAGCTTGGCCGCGCCGGGGAAGCGAGGGAAGAACTGGAGAAGGCCATCTCGCGTGCACCGGGGGCATTCGATATGTATGTCCGCAACAGGGCTCCCTGGTTTCGGCAAGAAGACCACGCCCACCTCGTCGATGGTCTGCGCAAGGCTGGGTGGATGGGCTGAGGCCGCGCTAAGCTCGCTTGCCGCCATCAAACACGGAGAGTTCAGACCGCGCCGTAGAAGTGACGATATTGCCAGGCGGCGTCGCGCCGCAATTGGTCCTCAGACCACGACTGGTCCTTGAACCGTGCGACCGACATTGCCGATAGATCGACGGGCGGCTGGCCATCCACGATCCAGGCCGCGAGCGCCTCGCCGACGGCCGGCGAGATCGACAGACCGGCGACATTGCAGCCGCTGGCAAAATAGAAGCCGGTCGCGCCGCTGGCCGGGCCAAGAATATGATGGCCGTCGGCGGTCATCGTCGGAATGCCCCCGCGAAATTCCCGCACCTTGGCGGTTTGCAGGAACGGGAGCTGATCCTTCACCGCATCGGCGGCTGCATGAAGCACGCCGATGTCGAGCGGCATGTCCTTGACATCGAAGCCGGCGCCAAGCGATTGCATATCGAAGAAGCGCGGCGTTTCCTCGTAGACACCCCAAAGGAAACCACCCTGACACGGCCGCGTATACACCGCGGCATCCATGATGCGGATCATCGGCAAGTCGGCACGCGCGCCATCCAAAGGCTCGGTGACGATCAATTGCTGCCGCGTCGGCACCAGCGGCACGCGAATCCCGCTTGCCTCCGCGACCTGCCGCGTCCACGCACCGGCCGCATCGACAACGACAGGACTTTCAATGACACCGTTCGCCGTGGTCACGCCGATCACCGTGCCGCCGACGATGTTCACGGCACGTACGTCGGTCTTCGGCAGCAGGATTGCGCCCTGAGCCGCCGCGGCCCTGGCGAAACCGACGGCGACCTGCGCCGGGTCGAAATACCGGTCGTCGCCGATCCGCATCGCCGCGACGACGCCCGTCGGCTGCAAAAACGGATTGAGACGGCTCGCCTCGTCCGGAGAGATCAGTTCGACATCGAGGCCCGTACGGCGCCCGCGCTCGAGATCGGTCTCGATCACTTCGGCATCCTGCGGCCGACGCGCGATCTTCAAGCTGCCCGAGTGAACCCAGTCGAGCGGCTGGCCGGTTTCTTCCGTGAACGTTTCGATCTTGCGGCACGCGTCCTTGATGAGGCCAATCATCAAGTCGCCCTTGCGCGCGCAACTCACCATGCCTGCCGCGCGGGGCGAGGTTTGCGATCCGATCTCATGCTTGTCGACAAGGGCGACGCGGAGACCTCCACGCTTGCTCAGATAATAGGCTGTGGCCGCGCCCAATCCGCCCGAACCAATGACAACTACGTCGGCCTTGCTGATCATGACGCAACGCTCGAAATATGTTGATCGTAATCGAATTCTCGAAACCTACTACGCGGTGCAGGAGCTGACCATTGTTATCCTGCCGGCTCGCGCCTCGACCCGTGGCGCCAAGGCCCAGCGCAGGGGTTAGCTTGTAGCCCGGATGAGCCGGCGGTCTGCCCGGAGGCCTTGCAGGAAACGAACGCCAGCGTCTGACGGGCAGGCGAGGGATGCACGGTCAGAGCTGGTGTTGGCCGTCGGCCTGCGGCTAGACTTGCCCCATGCAGTTCGACACCAAGATCGCGGTCGTGATCCGCACCGACCTGGAAGTCTGGCAGAAGCTCAACGTGGCGTCGTTTCTCGCTGGTGGTATCGCAGCTTCCTTTCCCGAATGCATCGGCGAGAATTACGAGGACGGCTCAGGGACGAAGTATCTCTCTTTGATCGGCCAGCCGATCCTGATCTACGGCGCCGAACGCGCGCAGCTGTCACGCGCGCTGGAGCGTGCGCTGGCGCGTGACGTGAAACCTGCGCTCTACACCGAGGACATGTTCAAGACCACGCATGATGCCGCCAACCGCGACGTGGTGAGGGCGGTCGCGCGCACCGAGCTGAACCTGGTCGGCCTTGCCTTTCGCGCCGAGCGCAAGGTGGTCGACAAGATTCTCGATGGGCTGAAGTTTCACACGTAACGGATGTGCACGTGAGGTGAGCACGACGGTCGGGCTCCCTCCTCCCTTGCGGGGGAGGGTGGGGAGAGGGGTGTGCCGCGGGCGAAATGACTCATGTGGTGAGAGCCTTTCAACCTCGCTCTCTTATCGCCGGTGACAGATACGGAGAGTGCGCGTCGCGCGGTACCCCTCTCCCTAACCCTCCCCCGCAAGGGGGGAGGGAACCCTCCCGCCGGTGCGTCCATCACTACCGGCTCACGTCCTTGTCCGGCATGATTTGCAGCAACGGCGTGGGCGCGATCGATATCTGGCCCGTGAACGGCCGATCATGCGCTGCGATCAGCAGAGCCGATGTCGCGACGCCGGTCGCGAACAGTCCCATGGCGATGGCAGATCCCAGCCGATTGTCGCAGTGAATAAGGGCGATTGCCAGCAACTCGCAGACAGCCTGAATGTAGAGGCACCACCACTTGATTGAGTTGACCTCAGACTGGCTGAGGATCAGCCGTTGCCGTCGCGCATCGAGCGCCGTATCCAGCGCCGTGATGATCTCGCGCTGCG
The DNA here is from genome assembly GCF_040446015.1 of Bradyrhizobium sp. INPA03-11B. NCBI lineage: Bacteria > Pseudomonadati > Pseudomonadota > Alphaproteobacteria > Hyphomicrobiales > Nitrobacteraceae > Bradyrhizobium > Bradyrhizobium sp. INPA03-11B. The sequence continues at coordinate 52,586 of NZ_JASGSR010000030.1, read as the reverse complement.
CCGTCTGCTGACCCGGGCTTTGCACAGGCATCGAAATGACCAACCGCAGCGCCTCGGTGACGGCGGCAGGTGCCGCCTTGAGCGAAGCCTTCTGGCGCGCCATCATTGGCCATTCCACGGCGACCGCTTCCTCGACGTGGTCATGAACGAGGCTGCGCAAGCGCGCCTCCTGTTCCGGCGGCAGGCCGCCGGCGAGAAGGATCACCGCTCGCAGCGCACTGGCTTCGCGGCTTACCGCCGTTGCGGCATGATCGCTGTCACTCCAGACCTGAGCCGCGGTGAAGGCAACGAACAGTCCGAAAATGACGCCGAGCACCGGCAACAAGCCGGCAGAGATCGATTTGAATGACGCCGCCCGCGCCTTGGTCGACAGCGCCGCAACGGCCATGAAAACCAGCATCGCGAGAAAATAAGTGAAGCCGAAGACGACCAAGGCCATCCACGGCACTGAAAGGTTGTGCAGCCAGTCGCTCATTGGCGTCTCCCAAGCCGATCGCCTGAACCAACTTTTGCCGCAGCGCATGATTGCGCTGCCTCCCTGTGGGAGAGCACGAAGTAAGCCTTAACCCGTCGCGCAGGGAAAGCCGGGTTGTTTCCGGTTACACCTGTGGTCCTACCTTCCGCGTCTTTATTGCGCGGGAGGCATGGGTGCGATCGGCGCCCGGCTTTCCCTGCGCCCTTTGATCGAGAGAGGGCGAAGCGAGACCAAACCTCGGGCGGAACACGCGGAGAGATCGGGGCCGGACGCCCACCCAAGAACAGGAACGTTTCGCGCCGCAGCTGGTTACTCCTGATCACATTGACAATGACTGACCAGTCAGTCATAATGCAGGCCATGACAAAGCGCACCGAAAAGACGATCCGCACCAAGCCCGCCAAACGCCCGGCCGCGATCCGGGCTGCTGCGGCGAGGATCCCGAAGGTGGCTTCGGCGAAGCTGGCCGAGGCAAGGCCGCCGGCGAACCGCGCTGAGAAATCGGCGGAGCGGCGCGCTGCCATCGTCGAGGCGGCGATGGACGAGTTCATCGCTCGCGGCTTTGCCGCAACGCGGCTCGACGATGTCGCCAAACGCGCGGGCGTCGCCAAGGGCACGCTGTATCTGTACTTCAAGGACAAGGAATCGATGTTCGAGGAGCTGATCCGCACCGCGCTGGTGCCGCTGATCAGCCGCATGACGGCGCAACCCCCCATCACCGGTCCGGTGCGGGACGCGGTGGAGAAATTTGCCGAGACCTTCATCCGCGAGATCGTGTCCACCCGCCGTGGCGACATCATCCGCCTGATTGTCTCCGAGGGGCCGCGCTTCCCGGCGATCGCCGATTTCTATTTTCGCGAGGTGGTGTCGAAGGGCCTGACCGGCATGAAGGCGCTGGTCCAGCTCGCAATCACGCGCGGCGAGATCAAGCACCGCGAGCTTGGCGAATTCCCGCAGCTGGTCGTGGCGCCCGCGATCGTCGCGGTGATCTGGCAGAGCCTGTTCGCCCGCCACGCGCCGCTCGACGGGCTCGCGATGTTCAAGATTCATCTCGATCTGATCTTTGGCGAACGGAGGAAGACATGACCGCGTCGCGCATGATGAAGCTGATCGCGGCCGTCGCGCTGGCGGCGGCGCTGGCCGGGTGCCAGGAGAAGCGCGACCCCGGCTTCCAGGGCTGGGTCGAGGCCGACATGATCTTCGTCAGCCCCGACGAATCCGGCCGCGTCACCAAGCTCAATGTGCGCGAGGGCGACGAGGTCAAGCCCGGCGATCTGCTTTATACAGTCGACGACGATCTGCAGCGCGCCGATCTCAACCAGAACATCGCGACGCTGGCCAACGCCCAGCAGAGCTACGACCGCGCGGCCTCGCTGCGCGGCACCGGCGCCGGCACCCAGGCTAATCTCGATTCCGCCGTCTCGGCGCTGCGGGTCGCGGAAGCGCGCGTCAACACCTCGCAGACGCGGCTCGACCGCCGCAAGGGCTTTGCGCCGATCGCGGGCTCGATCCAGCAGATCTATTTCCGCGAGGGCGAGATGGTGCAGGCGCAGCGGCCGGTGCTGTCGATCATGCCGCCCGGCAACATGAAGCTGCGCTTCTTCGTGCCGGAGAACGAGCTGCCGAAGCTTGCGCTCGGCGACGAGGTGAAGGTGACCTGCGACAATTGCGCCGCCGACCTCACCGCGAAGATCTACTTCATCGCCACCACCGCGGAGTACACGCCGCCCGTCATCTACAGCCTCGATGAGCGCAACAAGCTGGTCTACCTGATCCAGGCGCGGCCGAGCCGGCCTGATGTGCTGCGAGTCGGCCAGCCGATCAGCGTCTACCTCAACCCCAAGACGCCGGTGGCGGAGCGCAGATGAACGGCGGCCCGACCAACGTGCAGTGCAACGCATCTTCCATTGCGATCGATGTGAAGGGCCTGACCAAATCGTTCAGCGGACGTGAGGTGGTCCATGACCTGTCGATGCAGGTCAAGCGCGGCTCGATCTATGGCTTCCTCGGCCCCAACGGCAGCGGCAAGACCACGACCATCCGCATCCTGTGCGGCCTGCTGACCCCGGACAGCGGCGAGGGCACCTGCCTCGGCTACGACATCCGGCGCGACGCCGACAAGATCAAGCGCAAGGTCGGCTACATGACGCAGCGCTTCAGCCTCTACCAGGATCTGTCGGTGCGCGAGAATCTCGAATTTGTCGCGCGGCTCTACGGCATGCCGGATGCGCGCGGCGCGGCGGCCGACATGATCGCGCGGATCGGGCTGAAGGGCCGCGAGGAGCAGCTCGCCGCCAACCTCTCCGGAGGCTGGAAGCAGCGGCTCGCGCTCGGCGCCTGCACGCTGCCCAATCCGCAATTGCTGCTGCTGGACGAGCCGACCGCCGGCGTCGATCCCAAGGCGCGGCGCGATTTCTGGAACGAGATCCATGCGCTCGCCGCCGAAGGCCTCACCGTGCTGGTCTCGACCCACTACATGGACGAGGCCGAGCGCTGTCACGAGATCGCCTATATCGCCTACGGCCATCTGCTGGCGCACGGCACGGTGGACGAGGTAATCGCAGCCTCCGCGCTGTCGACCTGGACGGTGACGGGCGAGGATTTCAACGGCCTGATGGCCGAGCTTACGGATAAGCCCGGCGTCGACATGGTGGCGCCGTTCGGCACCAGCCTGCACGTCTCCGGCCGCGACAAGGCTAAGCTCGAGGCTGCGATTGCGCCCTATCGCGACAATCAGAAGTGGCGCTGGCAGCCGAGCGAGCCGTCGCTCGAGGACGTTTTCATCGATCTGATGGGGCGCACCAAGGACAATTTCCAAGGATAGTCGTCAAGGATAAGTGCCATGAGTGCGACGGATACGATCCGGAATGGCGAAGGGAGGGAGCCGGCATTCGGCTTCTGGCGGCGCAGCTATGCGATGCTGGTCAAGGAGTTCATCCAGCTTCGCCGCGACCGCGTCTCGTTTGCCATGATCATCATGCTGCCGGTGTTGCAGCTCACGCTGTTCGGCTACGCCATCAACACCACGCCGCGCAATCTGCCGACCGCGGTGCTGACCCAGGAGGACACCGATCTCGGCCGTTCGATCCTGAAGGCGATGGAGAACACCTCCTATTTCCATTTCAGCCGCGAGGTCCATACCGTCGCGGAGTTCGACGAGCTGCTCCAATCCGGCAAGGTGCTGTTCGGCGTCGAGATCCCGCGCGGCTTCGAGCGGGCGGTGCGGCGCGGCGACAGGCCGGCGCTGCTGGTCGCGGCCGACGCGACCGATCCGGTGGCGTCGGGCACCGCGCTTGCGACGCTCGGGCCGCTGGTGCAGACCGCGCTGGCGCATGACCTGCATATCGGCGATCCCCCGGACATGCCGTTCGAGATCCGCGCCCATGCCCGCTACAATCCGGCGGCGGAATCGCGCCTCAACATCGTGCCCGGCCTGGTCGGCACCATCCTCACCATGACCATGCTGATCTTCACCGCGCTGTCGGTGACGCGCGAGATCGAGCGCGGCACCATGGAGAGCCTGCTGTCGATGCCGATCAAGCCGATCGAGGTGATGTTCGGCAAGATCATCCCCTATGTGCTGGTCGGCTTCATCCAGGCCGCGCTGATCATCGGCATCGGCGTGTTCGTGTTTGGTGTGCCGGTGCTCGGCAGCTTCGCGCTGCTGGCGCTGCTCACCACGCTGTTCATCACCACCAATCTGTCGATCGGCTACACGTTCTCGACCATCGTGCAGAACCAGCTGCAGGCGATGCAGCTCTCGATGATGTTCTTCCTGCCGAGCATCCTGCTGTCCGGCTTCATGTTTCCGTTCGCGGGCATGCCGGTCTGGGCGCAATATATCGGCGAGGGGCTGCCGCTGACCCATTTCGTGCGCATCGTCCGCGCCATCATGCTGAAGGGCGCGGCGATGGCGAACCTGCAGTACGACACCATCGCGCTGGTCGCCCTGATGCTGTTCGCCATGACCGTCGCCGTGACGCGCTTCCGCCGCACGCTCGATTGAGGCTAGTATAAGCAAGGAGTCATTCTGGCGTGGTGGACCGGGGCGATGACGATGGCTGGCTGGCGGGGCGGCGAAAAGACAACGCAGGACACGACGGTCTCCGCCGACTTCCACCACGCCCTGATGCAGGAGGTGATGGCCACCGAGCTGCTTCGCGTCAAGGTGCTGATCGGCATCGCCCTGGCATTCTCGCTGCTCACCTCGGCGATCTACTTCACTGCTCCCGACGCGCTGGTCCGGGTGTGGCACGGCAATTTCAAGCCGTCCTATCTCTATTCCGTCATTGCGCCGTTCATCCTGTTCGAATTGTGGGTGCATGGCGCAATCAGCTGGTACAGGAGGCAGGGACGCGACCTGCCGATCATCAGGCGCTATGTCGGCGCGCTGATCGAGACGTCGATGCCAACAGTCGCGCTCGCCCTGCATATCGACAGTATGGGCCCGGTTGCGGCACTCGGCTGGGTCGCGCCGCTGGTCTATTTCATTTTCATCATCGCCTCGACCCTACGGCTGGACTTCTGGCTGTCGACCTTCACCGGCTTCGTGGCGGCCTCGGAACTGTTCTGGATGGCGATGTATTATCGCCCCGAGGGGACGCTCGATCCCGAGCCGGATTTTTTCTACCACTGCGCGCGCAGCGCCGTGATCCTGATCGCCGGCGTGCTTGCGGGGACCGTCGGCATGCAGCTGCGGCGTCAGTTCGCGGCCAGCATCGCGGCCGCCACCGCGCGCGACCGCATCACCAACCTGTTCGGCCAGCACGTCTCGCCGCAGGTGGTCGAACGCCTGATGACCGAGGGGGCGGCCACCGGGAGCGACATCCGCCGCGTCGCGGTGATGTTCGTCGATTTCCGCAGCTTCACCGCGGGGGCGAGCACGCGCTCGCCGCAGGAGGTGGTGGACCGGCTCGACGGCGCGTTCGCCGTGCTGGTCGATATCCTCGATCGTCACGGCGGCATCGTGAACAAGTTCCTGGGCGACGGCTTCCTCGCGCTGTTCGGTGCGCCGTTCGAGGCCGGCGACGCCGCGCACCAGGCGGTCGCCGCCGCACGCGAGATGCTGGCCGCCAATGAGCGCACCAACGCAACGTCGAGCTGGCCGCTGCGCATCGGCATCGGCATTCATGTCGGCGAGGTCGTTGCCGGCAATATCGGCTCGCCGCGGCGCAAGGAGTACACCGTGATCGGCGACACCGTGAACTTCGCCGCCCGGCTCGAGGCGCTCAACAAGGAGCTCGGCTCGCAGTTTCTGATCTCCTCCGCGGTGCGCGACGCGCTCGGCGACGAATGCAGGGATGCCGTCTCGCGCGGCGAGATCCCGGTGCGAGGTTACGAGCACCCGGTGCCGGTCTGGCAATTGGGGTAGGCGGCAGCTTTATGAGGCTTAAGGTATCGAGGTAGTGATTGACGCGCTGTCATATACTCATATAGATGACTAGATGAATTCAGCCCTCGACGACCGCCTGCCGCGCTATCAGCGTCTCCGCGACGATCTCGCGGCGCGCATCAATCGCAATGAATGGCGTCCGGGAGACCCGATCCCGTCGGAGGCCGAGCTCGGCGCGCATTACGGCGTTGCGATCGGCACCGTGCGCAAGGCGATCGATCAGCTCGTCAGCGACGGCGTGCTGGAGCGTCAGCAGGGCCGCGGCACGTTCGTGCGCCGCGCCCGATTCAATTCGTCGTTGTTCCGCTTCTTCCGCTTCCAGTCCGAGACCGGCGAGCGCCGCGTGCCGCAAAGCCGCATCGTGCGGCGCAGAGCGATGCCGGCGACGACGGCAGTTGCTTCGGCGCTGCGCATCGGCGTCGGCGAGCCCGTCATCAGCCTGTCGCGCCTGCGGCTGATCGACGACGTGCCGCTGCTCGCCGAGGAGATCTGGCTCGAGCGGTCGCGCTTCGAGGCGATCCTTGCGCTCGACACGGCTGAATTCGGCGACCTGCTGTATCCGCTCTACGAGGATCGCTGCGGCCAGGTCGTGGTCTCCGCCGATGAAATCCTCACCGTCGAGATCGCGACCGAGATGCAATCGCGCCTGCTTCGGCTCGAAGCCAACGCGCCGCTGATCGTGATCGAGCGCCTGGCCTTCGATCTGGAGCGGCGGCCGCTCGAATGGCGCCGCTCGCGCGGGCCGGCGGATCGCTTCCGCTACCACGCCGAGATCAGATGAGCGCCGCAAGCAAATAAAACAACACAAGACATTTCAGGGAGGAATGATGGCAAACTGGTACAGCGAATGCTCGCCGCTCGAACGGCGCACCTTCTGGGCAAGCTTCGGCGGCTGGGGCCTCGATGCGCTCGACGTCCAGATGTTCAGCCTCGCCATTCCGGCGTTGATCACCGCGTTCGGGATCAGCAAGGCCGATGCGGGTCTGCTCGGCTCGGTCACGCTGTTCTTCGGCGCATTCGGCGGCTGGCTTGGCGGCGCGCTCGGCGATCGCTTCGGGCGGGTGAAGGCGCTGCAGATCACGGTCGCGACCTTTGCGCTCGCGACCTTCGCCTGCGCCTTCGTGACGAGCTACCCCCAGTTGCTGGTGCTGAAGGCCATTCAAGGTATCGGCTTCGGCGCCGAATGGGCCTGCGGCGCGGTGCTGATGGCCGAGATCATTCGCGCCGAGCATCGCGGCAAGGCGCTCGGTGCCGTGCAGAGCGCCTGGGCGGTCGGCTGGGGCGCCGCGGTGCTGCTCTCGGCTTTGGTGTTTAGCTATGCGCCTGCCGATATCGCCTGGCGGATCCTGTTCGCGGTCGGCCTGATCCCGGCGCTCCTGATCCTCTATATCCGCCGCGGACTGAAGGAGCCGCCGCGTGCCGCATCGCGCGCGGCCGAGCCGCCGTTCTTCGCAACGCTCGCCGGCATCTTCCACCGCGACGTGCTGCGGTCGACCTTGATCGGCGGCCTGTTCGGCATCGGCGCCCATGGCGGCTATGCCGCGCTGACGACGTTCCTGCCGACTTATTTGCGCGAAGTACGGCATCTCTCGGTGCTCGGCTCCAGCGCCTATCTCGCGGTCATCATCGTTGCCTTCTTCTGCGGCTGCGTGGCCTCCGGGATCATCAGTGACCGGATCGGACGGCGCGCCAACGTGACGTTGTTCGCGGCGGCCTGTGTCGTCACGGTGCTGGTCTACATCTTCGCGCCGCTCTCCAATTCGCAGATGCTGGTGCTCGGCTTTCCTCTCGGCTTCTTCTCGGCGGGCATTCCCGCCAGCATGGCGGCGCTGTTCAGCGAGCTCTATCCCGCCGGCGTGCGCGGCACCGGTGTCGGCTTCTGCTACAATTTCGGCCGCATCGTCTCCGCGGCGTTTCCGTTCCTGGTCGGCTATCTCAGCGATCACATCGGCCTTGGGGCTGCGATCGGGATCGACGCGGCGTTTGCCTATTCGCTGGTGCTGGTCGCGGTGCTGATGCTGCCGGAAACCCGCGGCAAGGTTTTCGAGCAGGCCACCGCTGCGCGCGCGTGATGATGAGGAATGATCATGACATCGGACCAACATGGCTTGACGCGGCGCCGGTTTGCCGCGGGGATGGTTGCCGCGCTGTCGGCGGGCGGCTTGGCGAGCAGGGTGAGGGCTGACGTGCCGCAACCGGCGATCGATACCCACGCCCACGTCTTCCATCGCGCCCTGAAGCTCGCGCCGGGCCGGCGCTATGCGCCCGACTACGACGCGCCGCTCGCGCTCTATCTGCAGCAGCTCGACCAGAACGGCACCACCAACGGCGTGCTGGTGCAGCCGAGCTTTCTCGGCACCGACAATTCCTATCTGGTCGAATGCCTGAAGGCGACGGGCGGCCGCCTTCGCGGCATCGCGGTGGTCGATCCCACGGTCGCAGCCGAGGAGCTTCGTGAGCTCGATCGCGCCGGCGTCGCCGGCATTCGTCTCAATCTGGTCGGCCAAAAGCTGCCCGATCTGGCGTCGACGGAGTGGACGGCGCTGCTGGCACAGGTCAGGACACTTGACTGGCAAGTCGAGATCCAGCGCAACGCGACGGACCTTGCGATGCTCGCGCCAACGCTGCTCGACCATGGCGTGAAGGTCGTGCTCGATCACTTCGCCTTGCCCGATCCGAAGCTCGGCATCGACGATCCCGGATTCCAGGCCGTGCTCAAGCTCGGCGCAACGCGCAATGTCTGGGTCAAGGTCTCGGCGCCGTATCGCAACGGTCCCAACGGAGAGGCATTCGCGAAGCAGGCCTATCCGCTGCTGCGCAATGCTTATGGCGTCGACCGGCTGCTGTGGGGCAGCGACTGGCCGCACACGCAATTCGAGTCGACGCAGAACTATGCGAAGAACCGCAAATTCCTCGACGAGCTCGTCACCGATGCCGATGAGCGCGCGCGCGTGCTCGCATCACCGCGCGAGCTGTTTCGGTTCTAGCTCACCCGTCCAGCTCGCGCGCGATTGTACCGAGTGCTCTGAATGGCGTCGTTGCAGCCGTGCTACGATGACGCCATCGGTCGCGGATGACCGGAGCACAAGGACACGCACGATGCAGCGGCGTTATATCACCGTCGACGTTTTCACCGACCGCGCCTTCGGCGGCAACCCGCTCGCCGTGGTCCTCGACGCCGAGGGGCTGTCGACCGCGCAGATGCAGGCGATTGCGACCGAGTTCAACTATTCCGAGACGACCTTCGTGCTGCCGCCGCAGGACAAGGCCAACGACGCCAACGTTCGCATCTTCACGCCGGTCAGGGAGCTGCCGTTCGCCGGGCATCCCAATGTCGGTACCGCCTTCGTGCTGGCTCAGCTTGCGAAGGAGCCGAAGCCGCGTCTGGTCTTCGAGGAGAAGGCGGGGCTGGTGCCGGTCGATATCGCGCGAGAGGGCGACAAGGTCGTTGCCACCGAACTGACCGCGCCGCAGCCGTTGTCGCGCCTGGCGCAGTTCTCCGCAACCGAGGTCGCGAGCCTGATCTCGCTCACGGCAGACGACATCAGGACGGATCGCCAGGCACCGCAGGTGGTCAGCGTCGGGACGCCATTCCTGGTCTTCGAGGTCGCATCGCGCGATGCGGTGCGGCGGGCAAAGCCGGATGCGGCGGCGTTCGGCCGTTTTTTCCCGCGTGACGGCGCGTTCTCCGCGTATTTCTACACGCGCGATGTCCCCGCCGCGGAGGCGCCGTGCGATCTGCAGGCGCGGATGTTCTTCCCGGGATCAAGCGGCCTGATCGAGGATCCGGCGACGGGCAGCGCCACGGTCGCGGCGGCCGCGCTGCTTGCGGCGCTCGATCCGCTGCGCGACGGCACCGTGAAGCTGACGGTCGGGCAGGGTTTTGACATGGGCCGGCCGAGCCTGTTGCTGACCCGCGTCCGCAAGCAGGACGGTGCTGTCCTATCCGCGCATGTCGGCGGGGCCTGTGTGCAGATGATGCAGGGGACGTTGCGCCTGGAGGGGGAAGGCTAAAGCGTTTTCGAGCGAAGTGGGTACCGGTTCGCGTGAAGAAAACGCGTCAAAACAAGAATCTAAAATCCCGTTCCGATACCATCGGAACGGGATTCTAGACCTGCGGCGCGGCGAGGTTCTCGATCTTCACCCCGTCGCGCTCCTCGATGATCTCGGCGATCCAGCGGCGGTGGCAATGCTCGTGGTCGCGCTCGTAGCAGAGGATGCAGACCGGGCCCGACTTCTTGACCAGCGCCGACAGCTCGTCGAGCTCTTCCTTGGCCTGTACCGTCTTGAGGTGCGCCGAATAGATCTTGTGCAGCAGCGCATATTGTCCGCTGCGCGCCGCCTCGCGCCCGCTCTTCGGCGTGCCGAGGCCGCGGAGGTGGACGTAGCCGATGCCGCGCTCGTCGAGGCCGGCGGCGAGCTGGGTCTTGGAGAAGCCGGGCCGGCGCGAGGAGGCGACCGCACGGACGTCGACCAGGAGCTTAATGCCGGCATCCTGGAGCTCGTCGAGCACGGCTTTCGACGGCGTCTGCTCGTAGCCGATGGTGAACAGCTTCCTCGCTTTCGCCATCGCTGCTCGCTCACTTCACCCGTTCGATCAGTTCCATCGCGCCCGCGGGCGCGCGGATCTTGCCCTCGTGGATCACGTAGGCGAACACGTCGCGCGGGGCCTTCTTCGGCGCCGTCTTGTCGACCTTCGGCAGATCGTCCGGCTCGCCGCCGCCGGCCCAGTCCTGAAAGCGCTTGGCCCAGGCGTCGAGCTGCTTCGGCGGATAGCAGGTCTTCAGTTCGTCATCGCCCTTCTGCAGCCGGGCATAGACGAAGTCGCTGGCGACGTCGGCAATCGCCGGATATTTGCCGTGCTCGGCAAACACCACCGGCACCTCGTGCTCGCGAATGAGGGCGACGAACTCGGGCACGCAAAAGCTGTCGTGACGCACTTCGACGACATGGCGCAGCGCGCGGCCGTCGAGCTCGCGCGGCAGCAGCTCGAGGAACTTGCCGAAATCGGCGCCGTCGAACTTCTTGGTCGGCGCGAATTGCCAGAGCACCGGGCCGAGCCGGTCCCTCAGCTCCAGCACGCCCGAATCATAGAACCGCTTCACCGAATCGCCGGCCTCGGCGAGCACACGCCGGTTGGTGGCGAAGCGCGGCCCCTTCAGCGAGAAGATGAAGCCATCGGGCACTTCGCTGGCCCATTTGCGAAAGCTCTCCGGCTTCTGCGATCCGTAATAGGTGCCGTTGATCTCGATCGAGGTCAGCTTGGAGGCGGCGTAGGACAGCTCTTTCGCTTGCGTGAGCTTCTCGGGGTAGAACACCCCGCGCCACGGCTCGAAGGTCCAACCGCCGATGCCGATATAGATGTTGCCAGCGTCCGTCTTGGTCGTCTTGGTGTCTGTCTTGGTCGCCTTGGTGGGAGCTTTGGCCACGACTGCACTCATCGTGAGGGAGGGGAACAGGCATCGAGAGTAGTCAAAATAATCGTGATTGGCCAGTTTGCCAGATTGGCGCGGGGATGCTTATCGTCGTCGCCGCTCTTCGCTACGATGCGCCAAAACGGAGAACAACACATGCGCATGCTGGTTGCGGCCGCCCTCCTGATCACGTCCTCCGCTGCCATATCGTTCGCTGCAATGGCCGACGAGGTCGACGATGCGCACAAGCTCGCGATCACCGGCCGCGACGCCTACTGGAATTGTCTCGCCCGCGAATATCCCCGCGACAGCAACAAGGCGATGTCCGACCAGGAGTTCACCTCGCTGATCGCCAATGTCTGTCCCTCGGAGCGGCAGAACTTCCGGGTGTCGCTGATCGATTTCCTGTCGCTGCAATTTCCGAAGCAAGATGCCGACGCGAATCTGACGACCGCCAACCGCGCGATCGAGCTGGCGCAGAAGGACATCGTGACCGCCTTCACCCGGCGCAGGGCCGCCGCGAAATAGGTTCCCGAATCCTGTTGCGGCCGGCCGATTTTTGATATCAATCCGCGCAGGCGAGGGGATGATCGGCATGCGCTCACAATCGACGGCAGGGTTCCTGGGCGCATTGGTCGCAGCCATCGCGCTCGCGGCAGCGTTCATCTACGGGCCGTCGCCGAGCCAGCTCCGTAACCCGACCCAGCCCGCAGCGGCGCCGCAGGCGGCGCCCGCCGCCGAGGCCGCGCCGGCGGCCCCGGTGCCACGCGGCCCGGTGATCCGGGAAGTCCCGAACAACTAGCGCCAGGATGCCCTCCAGACCGCCCCTTGCGAACCGCATGGCGGCTTCCTATCTGGCTCATAACGGCGACGTTGCAGCTTAAGGGCTCCGGCGCTGGGACGACCACGACAATGTCGGCTGCGCCGGATGTACGCGCGCCCCTTGTTCGTGGTCGTTGGCATTTTCAGGGGTATTTTGCCCCGTTTTCCCGCTTTCCGAGACCGCGTTTGGGCCGGCCCGCCTTGGCAGCGGGGGAGGCTGCGGCTATACGCTGGCGCTCATGAACGAAGCCATCAAGCCGAGCCCCGAAACCGCATTGCCGGCAGCAAGTCTGCCGCAGCTTTCGGTGGTCGTCCCGACCTTCAACGAGCGCGACAATGTCACGGTGCTGTACCGCCGGCTCGACGCGACCCTCAAGGACGTGTCCTGGGAGGTCATCTTCGTCGACGACAATTCGCCCGACGGAACCTGGGACGTGGTGCGCGCGCTGGCGCGGAAGGATTCCCGCGTGCGCTGCATCCGCCGAATCGGCCGGCGCGGCCTGTCCGGCGCCTGCATCGAGGGCATCCTGGCATCGAGCGCGCCCTATGCCGCCGTCATGGACGCCGACCTGCAGCATGACGAGACCCAGCTCCCGAGGATGCTGGCGCTGCTGCAGAGCGGCGAGGCCGAGCTCGTGGTCGGCAGCCGCTACATCGAGGGCTACAAGGCCGACGGCTTCAACAAGCAGCGCGCCGGCGCCAGCGCCTTCGCCACCGAGATCGCGCGCCGCGCGCTGAAGGTCGAGGTCGCCGATCCGATGAGCGGCTTCTTCATGATCCGCCGCGACCGTTTCGAGCAGCTCGCGCCGCAGCTCTCGACCCAGGGCTTCAAGATCCTGCTCGATGTCGTGGCGACGGCAGAAGGCAAGCTGCGCACGGTCGAAATCCCCTACACGTTCGGCGCCCGCCAGCATGGCGAGAGCAAGCTCGATTCGATGGTCGCGCTCGACTTCCTCGGCCTGGTGCTCGCGAAGCTGACCAACGACCTGATCTCGCTGCGCTTCATCCTGTTCGCCGCGGTCGGCGGGCTCGGCCTGCTGGTGCATCTCAGCGTGCTGTTCATCGCGCTGGAACTGTTCAAGGCGCCATTCCCGGAGGCCCAGGCCACCGGCGCGATCGTCGCCATGACCAGCAACTTCATCCTCAACAATTTCCTGACCTACCGCGACCAGCGGCTGAAGGGCTTTGGCATCCTCCGCGGCCTGCTGCTGTTCTATCTGGTCTGCAGCGTCGGCCTGCTGGCCAATGTCGGCGTCGCGTTCTCGGTCTACGACCAGGAGCCGATCTGGTGGCTTGCGGGCGCGGCCGGCGCGCTGATGGGCGTGGTGTGGAACTACGCGATGTCCGGGCTGTTCGTCTGGCGCAAGCGATGACGGTGGCATGAACGCGAACGAGGCGCGGCTGGCCCGGAACACTGCGCTTGCGGTGTGCGCGCTGGTCGGGTTGCGGCTGGCCGCCGCCGCATGGACGCCGCTGACTTTCGACGAAGCCTATTACTGGATGTGGTCGAAGTCGCTCGCCGGCGGCTACTACGACCATCCGCCGATGGTGGCGGTGGTGATCCGGCTCGGCACCATGATCGCTGGCGATACGCCGTTCGGCGTGCGGCTGGTGTCGATCGTGCTCGCATTGCCGATGAGCTGGGCGATCTACCGGGCCGCCGAGATCCTGTTCGGCGGCCAGCGCATTGCTGCGAGCGCAACGATCCTGCTCAATGTCACGCTGATGGCCGCCGTCGGCACGTTGATCGTGACGCCGGATGCGCCGCTGCTGGTTGCGTCCAGCTTCCTGCTGTATGCGCTCGCGAAGGTGCTGGAGAGCGGCCGCGGCGCCTGGTGGCTTGCGGTCGGCGCCAGCGCTGGCCTGGCGCTGCTGTCGAAATACACCGCGCTGTTCTTCGGTCCCGCGATCCTGATCTGGCTTGCGAGCGTGCCGAAGCTGCGGCGCTGGTTTCTCTCGCTTTGGCTCTATCTCGGCGGCCTGGTTGCGGCCGGCCTGTTTGCGCCGGTCATCCTCTGGAATGCCGATCACCACTGGGTGTCGTTCATCAAGCAGATGGGCCGCGCCCGGATCGAGGACTTCCGGCCGACCTACATCGCCGAGCTGATCCCGACGCAGTTTGCGTTCGCGACGCCGCTGATCTTCATCCTCGGCGTGATGGGCCTCTATGCGCTCTACCTGCGCCGCGCCGGCGCGATGGCCGCGCGCGTGCTGATCAACAGCATGTTCTGGACCATCGTGGTCTATTTCACCTGGCACGCGCTGCATGCGCGGGTCGAGGCCAACTGGTTCGCGCCGGTCTATCCGGCCTTCGCGGTGGCGGCCGCGGTCGCAGCAATCCAGGTGCAGTGGGCGCCGCGCGAGCAGCGCATGATCGATTTCTGCCGTCGCTGGGCTGCCCCAACAGGCGTCGTGATGTTCGCGCTGCTGATCGTGCAGGCCAACACCGGCGTGCTCTCGGGTTACCGCCGCGACGCCACCGTGCGCAGCGTCGGCGTCGGCTGGCGGGAACTCGCAGGCGAGATCGAGGCAGCACGCGTGCGCACCGGCGCGAGCTGCGTGCTGGCGCCGGACTACGGCACCACCGGCTGGCTTGCCTTCTATCTCCCCAAGGGCACCTGCGTCGCACAACAGGGCCAGCGCATTCGCTGGGTCAACATGTCAGAGCCGAGCCCGGCGCAGCTGTCCGGCAGGCTGCTGTATGTGCATGAGGTCGAGCAGGAGATGCCGGCCGCGCTGCGCGACAATTTCGCCCATGTCGAAACCGTGGGCGAGGCCAGGCGCATGCGCGGGCCGTTGGTGATCGAGACCTACGCGCTCGATCTGCTGGAGGGCGCAAAGGGCGATGTCCTGGACCGTTCGCCGCCCCCGGAACTGCAATAAGATCGTCGCCGTTGAGTGTCGGATCGCCCGAGGCCGGGTCGTCTTCCAGGAAGCCCGTCAACCACGCGAGGTTCCAACATGACCAGTTCCGTCCTCAAGCCGGCCGCCGAACTCGCCAGCACCAACGCCAGGCGCTTTCCCAACGAGAGCGCGGAGTATCGCCGCGCGCGCCAGGCGCTGCTCGTCGAGGAGATCGAGCTGCGTCGTCATATCGAGCGCGTCGCCGAGTTGCGCCGCGCGCTGCCGCCGGGCGGCGAGGTGACGAAGCGCTATGAGTTCACCAGCGAGTCTGGCGCCGCGTCGCTCGCCGATCTCTTCGGCAGCAAGCAGACGCTCATCGTTTACAGCTACATGTTCGGCCCGCAGCGCGAGAAGCCGTGTCCGATGTGCACATCGTTCATGAGCACATGGGAGGAGAAGCTGCCCGATATCGAGCAGCGCGTGTCGCTGGTGTTCGTGGCGCGCTCGCCGATCGCGCGATTGATCGAGGCGAAGCGGGCACGCGGCTGGACGCGTCACAAGATCTACGCGGATACGTCGGGTGACTACACGCGCGACTATGTCAGCAAGGATGACGGCGATCTGCCCGGCTACAATGTCTTCACACGCCACGACGGCACGATCCGGCATTTCTGGGCCGGCGAAATGGGGGCGGGCACGATGGACCCCGGCCAGGACCCGCGCGGTGCGCCGGATATGGATCCGCTCTGGACTTTGCTCGACACCACGCGCGAGGGCCGCGGCACGGACTGGTATCCGAAGCTCAGCTATTGAGGGATGGTTTTTGCTTGATCCCCGCGCGATTACGGGGCGATCGGGAAGGAAATTCTCTCCTGAATTTATTCCAGCATGCGGCGCCTACGCGGCGTGCCGGAATGTCCCATCATGGGACAAAAAAGCCGCTTTGGCGGTCCGATGTCATCTTAAAAAAGCCCTACGCCACAGGCACTTCCCGCGTTGCAGGGGATCGCATCCGGTTAAGTCGCATTTAACTAAAAGTCGCCTTAATGGCCGTCTGTGCCCCCGCGCGACGTTGAGCCGAACACCGTTCGACCGTGCGTCGAGTGAGGGACAAAGGTGGACCTGTTTTGAGCGCCGGGCGTATGGGTACGAGTGCGAGTGCGTATGTTCTTGGGGCGGCAAGCCGCAAGAAATCCTCCCGAAAAATCCTCCCACAGCATTTCCTCGGCAGCGCCGCGGTGGCGGGGCTGGTGCTTGGCTGCGCCTGGACTGTCTACGCCAACATCTTTGCGGCGGGCGTCTATCCGTCGGTTGGCAGCGCATCGTTTGATGCGCCGGTGGTGAAGCGCCCCGTCGCGGTCGCCGCACGGCCGACCCCGGCGTTCAACGAGGTGTTCGCGTCCTTGGCGCCGGCGCCGGTGGCGCCCGCCAAGAGCGAGGTGGCGAAGTCGGAAGCCGCGGCACCTTCGCTTATGTTTAACGATCGGTTTGCGGCGGCATCGCCCGAGGGTGTTGCGTCCAGCGTCGTGGCCGACGCCGCAACGCAGATCGACCCGATCAAGCAGGCCGCCGCACCAAAGGCCGAAGCGGCGAGGGCGGTCGCAACTGCTGAGCTCGCCGAAACATCGAAGCCGTTGCCGGCACCGAAATCGGTCGAGACCGCCAAGAAGCAAGCCGCGGCCAATCTGAAGGTGGCGCTGAACGATCCCGCTGCCAATGTGCAGCCCAAGGCGGCTGAGAAGGCAGCTGAGAAGGCTACCGAGCCGAAGCCGGCCGAGGTCAAGCAAGCCGTGAAATCCAGCGGCGTTCGCGACATGGCTGCGCGTGCCAAGGCCGCAGTGATGTCGATCGCGTCGAGCGAACGGCAGACCATGGTCGAGAAGCTGTGGGGCAAGCGCGAGTCGAGCGGCGGGCTGCTGTCGTTTGCCTCCGCCGATGCCAACGTCACCGGCAGCATTCCCTCGACGCTGGACCAGAACCCGATGCTCGGCGGCTCGCCGCCCTATGACCGCCAGACCGCGGTCTACGACATCTCGGCCAAGACCGTGTATCTGCCCGACGGCACGCGGCTTGAGGCGCATTCCGGCCTCGGCTCGAGGCTCGACGATCCCAGGTCCTCGCACATGAAGATGGTCGGCGTGACGCCGCCGCACATCTACGAACTGAAGCCGCGCGAAGCACTGTTCCACGGCGTGCCGGCGCTGCGCCTCAATCCGATCGGCGGCGAAGGCAAGATCTTCAACCGCGATGGTCTGCTCGCGCATACCTTCATGCTCGGCCCGAACGGCGACTCCAACGGCTGCGTCTCGTTCAAGGACTATTACGCGTTCCTCGACGCCTACCGCAACAAGGGCATCCGCCGCCTCGCGGTGCTCTCGCGGATTCAATAGCCGCATTCTGCGGGAGGGAGCTTGCCCCTTGGTCTGTCCGCTCGCCGTCAACTATCCTCGGCGGCGTATCAGCGCGTTGAGCGTGGAATTCTAACCGACAGGGTCGATCGGCGTGGTCAGGCCAAGGCGCGCTTCGATCGCTTCGGCGGCCTCCAGGCACTGGTCCTCGCGGAAGCGCCGGCCAGTGACGAGCACCCCGATGGGCAGTCCGGTGACGCTATCCCGTCCGGCCGGGACGCAGGCTGATGGCAGACCGAGCAGGTTCGCTGGCACGACCGGACGCATCAGTTCCTTGGCCGCGGCAGCGCCGGCGGCAGTCGCTGAATCGACGCCATGCTCGAACGGCAATTGCGTCCATGTTGGTGACAGCAGCAGGGGCCGCTCCGCCATGAAGCTCGACCAAGCGCGCGCGATGGCGTGCCGCTCCACCATCAGATTGGACCAGGCCGTGGTGTCGGCCAGTTGCGGTATCAGCGCCTGGAAGCTCTGCAGGAACGTCATCGCATCCGGGCCCATCATCTGCGACAACGGATCGAGGACCGACGTGAAGTCGCCCATGATAAGGCGCGCCCAGCAGTCGATCGCTTGCTCATAGCGCGGCGGGGCGATTTCTTCGACCACATATCCGGCATCAGCCAGGGCCGCCGCGGCGCGGCGGACGGTCGCTGCGATGACCGGATCGATGCTGCCCCCCGGTGGCTCGGGCAGAACGGCCACGCGCAACGGTCGAGCCCCGGCCGGCCCCGCAAAGGGCGCATCGATCGACCACGGGTCGCGCGGGTGCGCTCCCATCAAGACGCGCAATGCAAGCCGCACGTCAGCGACCCGGCGCGCCATCGGTCCCTGAACATTCATCAATTGCACCGCAAGCAGGCTTCCCTCGACCGGACCACACTCTGCATCGGGAACGCGCCCGGCAGAGGGCCGGATCGAAGCGATGCCGCAGGCATTGGCCGGATTGCGCAGCGATCCGCCGATGTCGTTGCCGAGGCCGATCGGGGTCATGCCGCTGGCGAGCGCCACCGCGTCGCCTCCGCTCGAGCCGCCGGCGGTGCGATCCGGATGCCAGGGATTGCGCGTCAGCCCGTGCAGCGAACTGACGGTGTGGATGCGCAGCGCCATATCCGGCAGGTTGGTTCTGCCGATTGGGATCGCGCCAGCGGCGCGCATCCGTTCGACAACGGGTGCGTCCATCGGCACCACGGCTTGCGCCAGAGCCTGTACGCCCCAGGTGGTCGGCAGGCCCGCCATATCGATGTTCTCTTTGACCGTGAAGGGAACGCCATGCAGTGGACCGATCGCCTCGCCGGCGGCCAGCCGCCGGTCGGCCAGTTCAGCCGCCGCTCGGGCTTCATCAGCCAGGACGTGGACCACTGCATTCAAGGCTGGATTGACGGCGTCGATGCGCGCCAGGTGCGCGTTCACGACCTCCGCCGAGCTCAATTGCCGTTCCGCAATGCGGTGCGCAAGTTCGGTTGCAGACAGTTGCCAAATCTCGCTCATCGCTCACTCCCACGTGCCGGGCCTGTGACGGCTTCGCATTTGTTTGGTCGGCTGAGCGGCGGGGTCATGGATGACCGAGACCGCCGCAGCGCCGATAGCATGCATCAAATCCTGCATCGCTGGAACCGACCAGTCGATTGTTGCTATACTGCGGCGACCAAATCATCGGTCGAAAACCCAATGCATCCTGCTCCGCTCATCGAAACCCCACCGCCGATCACGACCGAGGCGTTCGTCGAGGCCGGCGCGGCGGTCGCCCGCCTCGAAGAGATCTACGAGCGCAACACCGGGTTTCTGCGCAATCGCTTCGAGGCCTATGTCAACGGCGTGCCGTTCACGACGCGGGTGCGCGCGCATTACCCGTTCGTCCGCATCACGACCTCGTCGCATGCCCGGCTGGATTCCCGGCTTGCCTACGGCTTCGTCGCGGGGCCTGGTATCCATGAGACCAGCATCACGCGGCCGGATATTTTCCGGACCTATCTCACCGAGCAGATCGGGCTGCTGATCAAGAACCATGGCGTGGCGGTCGAGATCGGCGAGTCCAGCGAGCCGATTCCGATCCATTTCGCCTACCGGCGCGACATCAATATCGAGGCGGCGCTGACCATCGCCGACAGTTCGGCGTTCACAAGGTCGCTGCGCGACATCTTCGACACGCCCGATCTTGCCGCGATGGACGATGCGATCGCCGACGGCACTTTCGAGCTGACGCCGGGCACGCCCGAGCCGCTGGCGCTGTTCCGCGCCGCGCGGGTCGATTACTCGCTGCGCCGGCTCTATCACTACACCGGCACCGACCCGGAGCATTTCCAGAATTTCGTGATCTTCACCAACTACCAGTTCTATGTCGACGCCTTCGCGCAATCGAGCCTGCAGCGGCTCGCGTCGGGCGAAGAAGGGATCGAGGCGTTCGTCGCGCCCGGCAATCTGGTCACGCGCAGTGCGCGGCTCGGCGGCGGCACCACGGGGACGGCATCGGACCGCGTGCCGCAGATGCCGGCATTTCATCTCGTCGAGCCCGGCTATCGCGGCATCACCCTGATCAATATCGGGATCGGCCCGTCGAACGCGCGCAACATCACCGATCACGTCGCGGTGCTGCGGCCGCATGCCTGGTTGATGATCGGGCATTGCGCGGGCTTGCGCAACACACAGCGGCTCGGCGACTACGTGCTGGCCCATGGCTATGTCCGCGAGGATCACGTGCTCGATCACGAGCTGCCGCTATGGGTGCCGATCCCTGCGCTGGCGGAGATGCAGGTCGCGCTGGAGGAAGCGGTCGGCGAGGTGACCGGGCTCTCCGGCTTCGAGCTGAAACGGCTGATGCGCACTGGCACGGTCGCGAGCGTCGACAACCGCAACTGGGAGATCAGCGGGCCGCAGGTGATCCGGCGGATGTCGCAATCGCGCGCGATCGCGCTCGACATGGAATCGGCGACGATCGCCGCCAACGGCTATCGCTTCCGCGTGCCTTACGGCACGCTGCTGTGCGTCTCCGACAAGCCGCTGCATGGCGAGATCAAGCTCGCGGGCATGGCGAGCGAGTTCTACCGCCAGCGCGTCGGCCAGCATCTTCAGATCGGGCTGAAGGCGCTGGAGCGGCTCAAGCAGCAGGAATCCGAGCGGCTGCATTCGCGCAAGCTGCGCAGCTTCGCCGAGGTCGCGTTCCAGTAGAGCATGATCCGGAAAAGTGCGAAGCGGTTTTCCGAAAAGATCATGCTCAAACAATAAGCTGAAGCGCCGGGTGCGCGGCGATCACGCCGCGACCGACTTCAACAATTGCATCTCGGCACCGATCGCGGCCTTGACCTGCGGCCGCGCCTGGATCCGCGCCAGGTAGCTGCCGAGATCGGGCCATTGCGCAACGTCGACACCGGCGTGGCGCAGCAGCAGCAGGGCCCAGGCGAGATACCCGTCGGCGACCGTAAAACGGTTGCCGACCAGGAATTCTCGGCTTGCGAGATGCGCCGATGGCACCGACAAGGTCTGCCCGATCCTGGCGCGCGGTTTGGCAAGCGACGCCTCATCCTTGTACCAGAAGGTCGGAAACAGGAATCCCTTGTGAATCTCGGTGCCGATGAAGCTCAGCCATTCCTGCAGGCGGTAACGATCCGGATCGCCGGGTGCCGGCGCGAGGCCGAGTTTGGGCTTCAGGTCGGCGATGTATTGCAGCACCGCCGCGCTCTCCGTCAGCCGCTCGCCGTTCTCGAGTACCAGCACGGGCACCGCACCCTTCGGCGAAACCGTGCGGAAGTCGCCGTCGTCCTCCAGCACCTTCTTGGTCCAGAGATGGACCATGTGGTAGCGCGCGTCGATCCCGGCCTCCATCAGGGCGATGCGGCTGGCGAGCGAGCAGGCCATCGGCGAGAAATAGAGCTCAAGCATGATGGTGCTCTCAGGCGAGGGCGTCGCCGCGGGCGATGATCGCGAAGCGGTCCGACAGTTCGGCGAGTGCGACGTCGTGAATGAGTTTTGCGGCAATCGTGGCGCCCTTGCCGTCGGGCAGGTCGCGGGTGGCGCAGCTCTCGGCGTCGATGGTGGTGCGGAAGCCGAGATCGAGCGCGGCGCGCGCGGTCGAGCTCACGCACATATGGGTCATGAAGCCGGCGAGCACGAGCTCCTTGCGCCCGGTCGCGACGAGCTGCGCGTTGAGGTCGGTGCCGGCGAATGCGTTCGGCAATTGCTTCTCGATCACGATCTCGCCGGGCTGCGGTGCCAGCGGCGCGACGATCGCGCCGCGCTCCGCGCTGCGATCGAACAGGCTTCCCGGCGCTCCCTTGTGCGCGATGTGGATGATCTTGGCGCCGCTTTCCCGCGCGCGGTTGAGCAACGCGGTGGCGCGCGCAATCGCGGGATTGGCGTCGGGCAAAGCGAGGGGGCCTGCGAGATATTCGTTCTGGATGTCGATCAGCACCAGGCAGCTGTCACTGAGACGGGGCGGGGTGAGGTCGATACCGGCAAGCTGCATCAATGTCTTGGCTGCGGTCATGGTCCTGAGATCTCCAGCGGGTTGGCACCGAAAATATAGCCGCGGACCGGCCTGCCGTTATGCAGGGATATTGCAGCCGATGGCTGCGTTATTGCAGGTGGGCCGGGCACCATGTAGCCTGCCGCCATGAACTGGGATGACCTTCGCATCATCGCGGCCGTCAGGGACGAGGGCACCTATGCCGGCGCCAGCGCGCGGCTGCGCATCGACGAGACCACGGTCGGCCGCAGGCTGGCGCGGATCGAACGCGCGCTCGGCCTGCGGCTGTTCGAGGCCGCCGACGGCGTCCGCAAGCCGACCCGGCAGTGCGACGTGGTGCTCGCGCACATCCAGGCGATGGCGGCGCATGCCGAGGAGATCGGCCGGATCGGCGAGAGCCTGCCGGGCCCGGTCGGCAGGCTGCGCGTCGCCTCCACCAACGCGATCGCGGAGGAAGTGCTGGCGCCGCGCACCGGCGAATTGCTGCGCGCCCATCCGGGCCTGACGCTGCAGTTTCTGACGTCGAGCGATAACGTGAAATTCTCGCGCTGGGAGGCCGATCTCGCGATCCGCCTGCGCAAGCCGGACAAGGGCGATTTCGCGATCTCGAAGCTCGGCGAGGTCAGGCTGTATTTCTTCGAGCCGGCCGCGACGGCAGCGGCAGAAGCGGTGACGTGTGCGTATCCCGATGAGCTTGGCGCGATTCCGGAAATGCAGTTCCTGCGCGCGAAGCGGCTTCGCGCGCGCTGCGTCACCGACAATGTCCGCATCATCCACAAGATCATCCAGTCGCACCAGGCGGTCGGCGTGCTGCCGGAGCATAGTTGCGCGGACCTTTTGACGGATCGCCGCCTGCGCGCCACGCTGCTGCCGAAGCGGCGCGACGTCTGGCTGCTGGTGCAAAGCCATCTCAAGCGCGATGCAGCGACGCGCGTCACCATCGACTGGTTGCGCGCTTGCTTCCAGGACGTCGCGCGCAGCGGATGACGCGCCCTCGTAGTGATCGGACGGGGCGCGACGCCTGGGTCACAGCGCCGGCTAGCTGGTCAACAAGGTGGTGGAGGCGGAGCGGGTGGCGAAGGCCAATCTGATCCGCCGGCAGGAGGCGATCGCGGCGACGCGTTCGCTCCTCAACACAGCCAAGCTGATGGAGGAGACCCCTCTGCTGCTGCTCAAGGAGCTGGAGTCGCTCGAGCGGCTGGTCGAGAAGGTCGGCCGCATCGACCTGCACGCGGGCGAGGGCCAGGGCCTCGATGCGCTCCTGACCAAGCTGGTCCGCCTCAAGGCGCCCGAGAGCGCGTAACAAGAAGGGCCGCCCACGGGCGGCCCTTCGCCGTCATGAACCAGGTGATGGAACCGGATTGCAGCGTTTTACCGTGCACCGAAATTGGAACCCCGTTCCGCGGTTCTACGGTGCGAACATGTGCATTTTGCTGTTGCGTCCGTCGGTGCATTTGCATCTAACTCTTTGAGTACTGCTCGTAGAGAATTCCGCCTTACGGCCAAGCGTTTGGAGTTGGTTTTTTGAACGTGCGTCTGAGTGAGTTGGTTATGTGTCGCATCACCACGGGGCGGCGCCAGTGAGGTTCTCCGGCGGGACCGGTAATCGCCTTCTCGCAACATTGCCGGCAGCGGATCTCGATCTGCTCGGGCCTGACCTGGAAACGGTCGCGCTCGATCAGGATGCGGTCCTGACGCGAGCCGGCGACGAGATCGACTATGTCTTCTTTCCGCATAGCGGTGCGATCCTGCTGATGATCGACATGGCGGACGGGCACACGGTCGCGACCGGTGTGGTTGGGCGCGAAGGCGTGGTGGGCAGTCTTTCGGTGCTCGGCTCGTCGCCATCGGGCATTACCGCGGTGGTTGGGGCCGCGGGCACCGCCTCGCGGCTCCCCGCGGCACGCTTTCATGCCGCTTTCGGCCGTAGTGCCGCGATCCGGCAGGCGATGCAGAAGCACATCAGATCGATGCTGATCCAGTTCCAACGCGGCTCCGCCTGCAATGCTCTGCACCCGGTCGAAGCCCGCATGGCGCGCTGGCTGCTCCAGCTTCGCGATCGGATCGACAGCGATGTCCTCCCGTTGACCCAGCACGCGCTGTCGCAAATCCTCGGCGTGCGACGAACGACGGTGACGCTGCTGATGCGCAACCTTCGCACGCGCGGCGCAATCCGGTCCGAGCAACGAGGCCGGATCGAGATCGACCGGTCACGGCTCTCGGCGCTGGCGTGCGAATGCCACCGCATCATGCGTGTCGAAGCCGAGGAGATTTTCTCGGGCCACCAATCCGGCGCGGCGGCTCGAACCGACGATCCGCGCATCTCGGAGGCCGAAACCGACGACGCGATGTGAGCGCGCGGCGAGCGCGATCAACGGCGCCGCCGCCGATCAGGCCGCCGGGTCGAGGCCGCTGTTGTCTCGAGCCTGGCGATCTCGCGCAGCTCTTTCGCCGTCCGGCGCAATTCATTGCGCTCCGGACCCGGCTTCAGCCGTCGTGCCTCGTCGAGAAAGTCCTTGGCCTGCAGCAGCCAGGGCGATGCTTTCGTTGCGATCTGCATGTGCGACATGGTGTCCCTCCATCGCGATCGTCAATGATCTGCGTCGGCGTTCAGACCGGCGGCCCGGCACCGCGCCGCCGCACGCGGATGCTGGGCTCGTCGACCCAGGCCTCGCGCGCGAACCAGGCATGATCGGTGCGGCAGAACGGGCAACGGGTGCGCGAGAAGAACACCGTGCTGCGTCTAAAGCTCTCGCGATCGGTCGTGATGCCGGTGGGTATCGCGTGTCCGGTTTGCGGACATTTCACCATGAGCATGCCCATGTGAGCCCTCGATATTGCTTTCTTGCCTCTTGCAGAAAAGCACCGGCCGGTCGGAATGCGCCTCTTGAAGGTGCGGTTACTTGGGGAGCATCGCGCACCTGCGGCGTTTGACGAGCATCGGGCAGTGGGGGCTGCATGCTCGTCTGTGGGCTTATTCCAACCGGCCGGATCCCTCCTCGAACGAATCCTCAATACGACTTTGGGCGCCGCCTTTTTGTCAGGCGGCTTGCTTGATCACCCTCGCGACGTGCGTTCTCACCGGCGCAGCCATGTCCGCCGCAAGCCTCTCGCCAAGCACCCACAAGTCCCTGTTTTGGTCGGATGCCAGCTGGAAGGTCTTGCGGGCATGCTCGGCAGACAAAGCCAGGGCATCGGTGGCTGACCTGGCGCCGAGGAGATGGACCAGGAACTCGAGCGCGGAGGCGGCATTGGCCTGCGAGATTTCGAACATCTTGAGCCCGTAGTCGGTCGCGCCTCGCGCATTGCACGAATAGATTTCGCCCAGCGCCTCCGCCATCTGCTCGGAGGCGGTTCGTGCGCGGGCAAGACCCTGTTCGGCAAGATTGCCGAAGCCCGGCAACGGCATTGCGAAGACGGTGGTGCCATTCGCTGTGACTTTCATCTCACCTTCACTCAAGACGCAGTCTCCCTCTCAAGCGAAAGCCTTCCTCGCAACGCTGCCGCGTCACGAGAGCCGACGCTCCGTGTTTGGTTCAGATTTTGGGTGAGCTTGAAATCCCGTCCCGACGCTACTGTGCGTGAATGCAAGCGCGATTGTCGGTTCGGTTTGCGACTCTTGCGAAGAATTTTTTTTGAAATGTCAACTCAGACCAACGTATGTTTACGGGGCCTGTGCATGACGTGGATATCGTGAGCAGCAGAACATTCCCGCTTCGCTGTGAGGTTGCGCAGGTCGCGTTGCGGAAGCGCAAGCGACGGATGTGCAGTCGCACATCATCGCTCGACGCTCGGGCGCCGCGAATTGATGGCGCAATTCATCGGGCGCACAACACGTGGTAGTGGATGCCGTAACCGGACACCGCCTTTGGCACAATTCGCATGGTCCATGGGGCCTGCCGCAGCCGAATTCCTGCAAACAAGGAGTGCCGGGGCGGGACATATTGGGATAACCTTCGTCCGCCGTGGTCCATTCGGCCAGCCGTCAACCCGTCGGTGAAGCCAATGCAGCAGATTGCGGAATGGCTCGAGAAGCTGGGGCTTGGGCAATACGCGCTGCGTTTTGCCGAGAACGGCATCGACGTCGGTGTTCTTCCCGAATTGACGGATGAAGACTTCGACCGGCTCGGCGTCTTGCTCGGCCATCGCCGCAAGATGCTGCGCGCGATCGCCGATCTCAATCAAGCCGAACTGATCGCCGCGCCGGTTTCACCGCACGATGCCGAGCGCCGCCATCTCACCGTGATGTTCTGCGACCTGGTCGGCTCGACGGCCTTGTCGGCGCGTCTCGATCCCGAGGACATGTGGGAAGTCATCCGCGCCTATCGTGCGGCCTGTGTGCGGGTGATCGCGACATACGATGGCGTCGTTGCCAGATTTATCGGCGACGGGATTCTCGCTTATTTTGGTTATCCCCGGGCCCACGAGGATGACGCGGAGCGCGCGGTGCGGGCCGGCCTCGACGTCATCGCCGCAATCGGCAAGCTCGAGACCCGCGCGGACGAGGGGGTCGCGGTGCGGATCGCGATCGCGAGCGGGCTCGTCGTGGTCGGCGACCTCGTCTCCGGCGCCGTGTCGGAGGAGCAGGCGCTGGTCGGCGATGCGCCGAACATCGCCGCGCGGTTGCAGAGCCTGGCGGAGCCGGGTGTCGTCGTCGTGGCCGCCTCGACGCGCCGGCTGCTCGGCAATCTGTTCACGCTCCGCAACCTCGGTCGCCGCGAGGTCAAGGGCATCTCCGAGCCGATCGCGGTGTGGGCTGTCGAAGGCGAGCCGGCATCGGAAAGCCGTTTCGAGGCGGTGCGCACCGCGCGCTTGATCGGCTTCGTCGGCCGCAAGGCGGAGATCGAATTTGCGCTGTCGCGCCAGCAACTGGCGTGGCAGGGCCAGGGTCAGGCGGTGCTGATATCGGGCGAAGCGGGTATCGGCAAATCCCGCATCGTGGCGATGCTCTCCGACAGCCTGGTGCCCGAGACGTATCGCCGTGTGCGGTATCAATGCTCGCCCTATCACACCAACAGCGCGCTGCATCCCTTCGTCGCTCAGCTCGAGCGTGCCGCCGGCATCCGCTCGGAAGATGTGCCGGAGCGGAAGCTGGACAAGCTCGAAGCCATGCTGGCGCTCGGGACGCAGCAGGTCGCCGCCGCGACGCCGTTGATCGCGGCGCTGCTGTCTATCCCGACCGGTGACCGCTATCCGCCGCTCGGCCTGAGCCCGGCGCAGCAGCGGCGGCAGACATTCGCAGCGTTGCTCGACCAGCTCGAGGGCCTCGCCCGGCAGCAGCCGGTGCTTGTCGTCTGCGAAGACATGCATTGGGCCGATGCCACGTCGCTCGAATTGCTCGACCTCGCGGTTGACCGGATCAGGGGACTACCGATCCTTATGCTCATGACGTTCAGGCCGGAGTTCGAACCGGCTTGGGCGGGGCTCGGCAATGTCAGCCTGCTGCGGCTCGATCGGCTCGACCGGCAGGACACGCGCGCCCTGATCGAGCAGGTGACCGTCGGCCGGTTGCTGCCCGGCGAGATGATGACACAGATCATCGAGCGGACGGATGGTGTCCCGCTGTTCGTCGAGGAGCTGACCAAGATGGTCATGGAGTCGGGGCTGCTCGTCGAGAATGCCGGACGCTATCGCCTCGACAATCCGCTGCCGCCGCTCGCGATCCCGGCGACGCTGCAAGATTCGCTGATGGCTCGGCTCGACCGCCTGGCGCCGGTCAAGGAGGTGGCGCAGATCGGCGCAGCGATCGGCCGTGAGTTCTCCTATGCGCTGCTGCGCAGCGTGGCCGGGCGCGACGATCTGACGCTTGCCGCGGCGCTCGCCCAGCTCGAAGAAGCCGAGTTGCTGTTGCGCCGAGGCACGCCGCCGGATGCAAGCTACAGCTTCAAGCACGCGCTGGTCCAGGAAGCGGCTTATGAGAGCTTGCTCAAGAGCCGCCGGCAACTGCTCCACAAGCAGATCGGCGACGTGCTGCGCGCCAAGTTTGCCGAGATCGCCGAGATCGAGCCGGAGGTCGTTGCTTATCATTTCACCGAGGCAGGGCTCGGCGAGACAGCGCTGGCGTGGTGGCGCAAGGCGGGTCAGCAGGCGCTGAAGCGCTCGGCCTATTGTGAGGCGATCGCGCATCTCGGCAAGGCGGTCGCCATCGCCGATGAACTGCCCGACGAGCCGGGTCGGATGATCGGCCGGCTCCATCTGCAGATCGCCTACGGCCGCGCGTTGCGGGGCAGTCTCGGACACAGTGCCCCCGAGACGGTGGCCGCCTGGACGCGCGCCCGGCGGTTCGCCTCTGATATCGATGATCCAATCGAACTGGCGCCGATCCAGTCGGGCCTCTTCAACGCCTGCTTGACCCACGGCGAGCTCGCGCCGATGCGGGAGTTGGCGGAGGCGATCATGGGAGCGGCGGAACAGCATCGGGAATCGCCGGTGGCGACGATCGTCGCGCGCTGGACCAGCGGGGTGACCTCGTGGTTCGCGGGCGACTATCTGAACGCGGGCATCCATCTCGAGCAGGCGTTCGCTGCCTATGGGACCGAGCGGGATCCGGCAACGTTCAAGGCGTCGACGCTCGATCTGCCGTTCGTCATCATGAGGTTTCTGGCTCTCGTGCTTTGGCCGCGCGGCGAGATCGATCGGGCCCGGCAGCTCGCGGGCGCAGCAGTGAGCGTCTCCGGCGAACAGCGCGCGCTCGCGCGTGCCAATGCGCTGGTTCACAAGGCGGTTTTCGACGGGCTGTGCGGCAGCCGCTTGCGGCAGACCGAGACGATCCTTGCCCTGGGACTGGCGCAGGATCACACGATGCCGCTGTATGTCGCCGCCGGCACCTATCTCAATGGTTTGGCGAAATGGCGCGCCGGCGACCGGGCGGCAGGTCTCGCGGACATGCAGCGCGGCTGGACACTGCTTCACGAGAACGACTGCTACCTCTGTGATCCGTTCTGGGGAGTGCAAATTGCGGTGGCGAATGCAGAGGCCGGCTTTGTCGAGGCGGGACTCGACATCATCAGCGAGCTGATCGACGCGACGGCGCAATCCGGGCAGCGCTGGCTGGATGCCGAGCTCCACCGCGTGTTGGGTGAGCTGCGGGCGCGTCGCGACACCCCTGACATTTCCGGCGCCGAGGATGCCTTCCACCGCGCACTCGAAATTGCTCGAAGGCAACAGACCAAGACGTTCGAACTGCGCAGCGCGCTGGGACTTGCACGCCTATACGTCGGCAATGGCCGGGTGGATGTGGTGCCGGGGGTGCTTGCGCCGGTGCGCGCATGCTTCGATGCCGGGCAGGATCTCGCCGAGATCGGGGAGGCCGACGAACTGCTCGGCCATGCGGATTGGCCGGGCCGCCACTTCCGTGCATCCTGAAGGACGTCGGTGGCGATGAACAAAAACCCCGGCATCGCTGCCGGGGTTTTGCATTACGTGGATGCCTTGAGTGGCTGGATCAGAAGTCCATGCCGCCCATGCCGCCGCCCGGAGGCATCGCGGGGCCGCCGGCGTTCTTCTTCGGCAGCTCGGCAACCATCGCTTCCGTGGTGATCAGCAGCGCAGCAACCGAGGCAGCGTTCTGGATCGCGGTGCGGACGACCTTGGTCGGGTCGATGATGCCCTTCTTGACGAGGTCGGCGTAGTCGCCGGTCTGGGAGTCAAAACCGTGATTGTAGGTCTTGTTCTCCAGGATCTTGCCGACGATGACCGAACCGTCTTCACCGGCGTTGATCGCGATCTGGCGAGCCGGAGCCGACAGCGCCTTGCGCACGATCTCGACGCCGGTCTTCTGGTCGTCGTTCTTGGTGCGCAGGCCCTTGAGCTGCTCGGAGGCACGGAGCAGGGCGACGCCGCCGCCCGGGACGATGCCTTCCTCGACAGCCGCACGGGTCGCATGCATCGCGTCATCAACGCGATCCTTGCGCTCCTTCACCTCGACCTCCGTCGCGCCGCCGACGCGGATCACCGCGACGCCGCCTGCGAGCTTGGCGAGACGCTCCTGCAGCTTCTCACGGTCGTAGTCCGAGGTGGTCTCCTCGATCTGCGCCTTGATCTGGGCAACGCGAGCGTCGATGTCGGCCTTCTTGCCGGCGCCGTTGACGATCGTAGTGTTTTCCTTGTCGATCATCACCTTCTTGGCACGACCGAGCATCTGCAGCGTGACGTTCTCGAGCTTGATGCCGAGGTCTTCCGAGATGGCCTGACCGCCGGTCAGGATCGCGATGTCCTGCAGCATGGCCTTGCGGCGATCGCCGAAGCCCGGGGCCTTCACGGCCGCGACCTTCAGGCCGCCACGCAGGCGGTTGACGACGAGGGTGGCGAGTGCCTCGCCTTCGACGTCTTCAGCGACGATGACCAGCGGCTTGCCGGTCTGCACCACAGCCTCGAGCAGCGGAAGCAGCTCGTTCAGCGAGGAGAGCTTCTTCTCGTTGATCAGGATGTAGGCGTCGTCCATCTCAACGCGCATCTTGTCGGCGTTGGTGACGAAGTAGGGCGAGATGTAGCCGCGGTCGAACTGCATGCCCTCGACGACGTCGAGCTCGGTCTCGAGCGACTTGGCTTCCTCGACCGTGATCACGCCCTCGTTGCCGACCTTCTTCATGGCGTCGGCGAGGAACTTGCCGATCTCGGCATCGCCGTTGGCCGAAATGGTGCCGACCTGGGCGATCTCCTCGTTCGAGGTGACCTTCTTCGAGTTCTTCTGGAGGTCCGCAACGACGGCTTCGACCGCGAGGTCGATACCGCGCTTCAGGTCCATCGGGTTCATGCCGGCGGCAACCGACTTGGCGCCTTCCTTCACGATCGCCTGGGCGAGCACGGTCGCCGTGGTGGTGCCGTCGCCGGCCGCGTCAGCGGACTTGGAGGCGACTTCGCGCACCATCTGGGCGCCCATGTTCTCGAACTTGTCCTCGAGCTCGATCTCCTTGGCGACGGTGACGCCGTCCTTGGTGATGCGGGGAGCGCCGAACGACTTCTCGAGCACCACGTTGCGGCCCTTCGGACCGAGGGTGACCTTCACCGCGTTGGCGAGAACGTCGACGCCGCGCAGCATCTTGTCGCGCGCCTCGACGGAGAATTTGACTTCTTTAGCTGCCATCTGAGTTTTTCCTTGAAAGATTTAACCTGGGAGGGAGGGAGGCGCTTAGGCCGCCTTCTTCTTGGAAGCGGGGACGTCGAGCACGCCCATGATGTCGCTTTCCTTCATGATCAGCAGGTCTTCGCCGTCGATCTTGACCTCGGTGCCCGACCACTTGCCGAACAGGACGCGGTCGCCGACCTTGACGTCGATGGGGATCAGCTTGCCAGCTTCGTCGCGGCCGCCCGGGCCAACGGCGATGACTTCACCCTGGGAGGGCTTTTCCTTGGCACTGTCCGGAATGATGATGCCGCCAGCGGTCTTCTCTTCGGCGTCGATACGCTTAACCACGACGCGGTCGTGAAGCGGACGGAATTTCATGCAGTCCTCCTAAACATTTGCGGATGCTGTAGATTTTTGGAGTTTTAGCAGTCCAGCCCAGCGAGTGCCAGACTGGTTGGGCAGGAGATAGGCCAAGCCTTTGCGGCGGGCAAGTGCCTCTAGCAGAAAAATTGGCACTCGTAAGTGTCGGCTGCCACGAGCATTTCGGCATCCTTAATGCCGCCCTGAAGGGCCGCCGGGCTATTAGCAGATGCGGTAAGCTGCTGCCAACGCTTGAAATTTCAACAACCTATTAAACATTTAGGCTTGAGATGAGTTAGTCGCGTGCGTCACATTTCTCTCATGTGAGCGCATCCATTGCCGGTGGTCCGGCGGGGAGGTCGGCCACCATGTGAATGCGCTCCGTCACAGGAGGTTGGCATGGTCTCGCGAGTTGGTGGGGTTGTTTCCGACGATTTCAGGAAGCAGTTGCTGGGGTATGGGCTGACGACGGCGCAAATCCTCTATCGGATGCCGGATCACCCCTCGTTGCTGCAGACCTATGTCTGGCAGAACTACGACCTGTTTCCGAAATTTCCGGCGCTGCAGGATTTCCTCGCCTTCTGGCAGCAGAAGCTCGAGGGCCCGCTGTTCTCGGTGACGGTGGCGCATTCCAAGCTGGTCAAGCCAGCCGAGCTGCGCGCCGTCGACGGCGTATTCCGGCTGCATTGATCCGCTGAGGGCGCAAGGCAAGGGGGCGAGGCGCGGCGATGCGCCTTTGCCCACCTCGCGCGGCGCGACTTGTGTTAGCCTCCGTCCGCCAGAAAAAGACGGGAGGCGAACAATGGCCAAGAAGACGGCATCGAGATCCGCAGCCAAGACCGCGGTGAAGAAGAAATGGACCGGGCTCGGCGCCGGTGCCAAGAAATCCTCTGCGCGCAAGACCATCAAGTCCAAGGGCCGCGTCTCGGCGGCGAAGAAGAGCGCGCCCAAGACAGCAACTAAGACAGCGGTGAAGGCACGGCCGAAGCAGCGCGTCGCCATCAGCCATCACCGCGAAGAGGATTTCAAGGCCGACGGCTTGCGCGCCTATGCCAAGTACCGCGACCTCGGCATCGCAGCCGCCTCGCATGGTCTCGCCCAGGCGCATGTGATCCGGCTGCAAGGACCATGCAATCCGGATGAAGTGTCGAAGCTGCACTTCCACGACGTCGAATTCCAGATGGTCTATGTGCTCAAGGGTTGGGTGAAGACCTACATGGAAGGCGAGGGCGAGACGCTGATGCAGGAAGGCAGCGCCTGGACCCAGCCGCCGCGCATCCGCCACATGATCCTGGACTATTCCGACGACGTTGAGCTGCTGGAAGTGATCCTGCCGGCCGAGTTCAAGACGGTGGAGTTGAAGGCGTAGTCCCTCCTTCGTCATTCCGGGGCGGCGCATAGCGCCGAGCCCGGAATCCATTCTTCCGCGAAGCCTGCGGCCTGATGGATTCCGGGCTCGATGCTTCGCATCGCCCCGGAATGACGTGGATAGGTCACGTCATCGCCCCCACGATCGCGCCCATCAGGCACGTCGTCAGCGTGCCCGAGACGATCGACTTCAGTCCGAGCGCGTTGATCTCGTCGCGCCGTACAAAGCGCGTCCGGAGAACGTCCCGAAGGGCGGACGCCTCGTCCGCAGTTTCCGTTGGAATGGTTCACGAATTTGATGGCACTCACGAAAACGATTGACCAATCGGTGTATTTTCGAGAGCCCAAGAGAACGATCCATTTGCACGGTGACGGTCTAGGCTTGTTCGTACTTCCATAGTCCGATGTCGAACGCCCCAAGCGTCTGAATCTGTTCCGCCGTTAGGCGATCAACTGTCGCAAAATCGTAGATGCCTTGCATGATGCGTGGAACGGCCGCCCGTGCCCGGACCGTGGCCGGTAGCTCAAGGACGGTAGGGATCATAGGCTTCTTGTAATCCGCCCGGTGCTTCTGCTCGGCACGCATCACCGATGCTGCCTCCTCATTCGTTACCGCCACGGAGCAGCGGTGCTCACGCTTGCGGTCGTTCGGAGGATACAGCCGCAGGACGCTCGATGGTAACGTCCCGCCCATGCCACCTGTATGGTTCCGAACGTAGGCCGCCACGGACACGTGCACGAGGCTGGGCCTCCAGGCCTGTAGCATCCAAGGTGCAATCAGCGGGTCCGTTAGCATGGCCCGTACACCTGCGACGGCGCGCGTCTCCCGGTCGGTAAGGATGCGCAGCTCCTCTCGGAGATTGATGCGCTCCTGCCTTTGGGCCGACGATAGACCAGGCCGCTCGAAGGCCTTGAGTTTCTCAACGATGGCATCGCTCTCCCGCTGGCGGATGACGAAATGGCCCGCCGGCATGTCGCGCAGATCTTGCTCTAACTCAGCAACACTCAGCTCAAGTTCTTGTCCTGTCTTTTCGAGAGCGCCACCTGACATTATCCAAACCGCGAGCAGCGGCGAACGACGAGCGTTACCGCCGGTCGGACCGAAGTGCTTGTTGGCCACATCGGGATCGCTCGTGGCCCTACGCACGATCTCGCCCCAACCGAGCACGACGACCCGAAATAGACCTTCCGCTTCGTGCTTTTGGTTCAGGGTCGCCACGTGCGCCTGCACAACAGCGTCGTCCGGGGCTGTCGTGAGAATGTAGAATTCCTTCAGCGCAGGATTAAATTTTTTAGCTTCATTAATTGCCGCTGTGACGTCTGTCTTGGACAGCGTCCGTACTGGCCATTGCGACTTCTTCTTGCATTGCAGCCCGATCGGATACGCCATTCGCTTTCGATATCTCGATATTTCACTGAGTGACGCTGAGCAAAAGGACTTTTTTAGCGCATGGGCCGATGGCATTACGTCGCTGATCGGTTCAGGGATCAAAGGGCTAGATCGGAAAACAAAAACAATCCAGTTTCTCCTCGAGTCACAGCTTCTGTTGGATCATCTCGCAACTGTTGTAAGGCTCGATGCTCCGATCTGGGAAGTCTGCAAAGGTGAATTCTTCTTTCAAACGATGCTATCGCTGCGGGTTCAATCTCAAGGTTTGATGGCGTTCTATTTCGGTGGAGGAACGGACAAGATCATGGTGGAGGAACGGACAAGATCATAGAGAGCCCGGACAAGCAGCAGACCCGGCGACGAGAACTACCGAGAAATTCCCAGTACGGCTTTGGCTTTAGCCGAGCAGCCGCTGCAGCGAGATCTTCGCGCCGCCGATCTCCGGCAGCAGGCCGATGATCGCATTCGCCAGATACACCAGCGCGACCAGCACCAGCAGCATCGCGATGATGTTCATCAGCAGTTCGAGCCCCGCGGCGGTGCCCTTCACAATGGCGTCCATCGTCGACGACACATGGATATCGGGATCGTCGAGCGACCCGCCGGTGCGTTTGTCTGTTGTCTCCGGGATCATGATCAGGCTGACCAGGATCGCCGCCGGCGCGCCGAGCACTGAGGCGATGACGAAATGCGCGGGTGCATCCGGGATCAGCGGTGCCAGCAGCGTGGCATAGAGCACCAGAACGGTGCCGGCGATCCCGGCCATGCCGCCGGTCATCACCAGAAACAATTCGCTGCGCGTCAGTTGCGCGAGATAAGGGCGGATGAACAGCGGGGCTTCCACCATGCCGAGAAAGATGTTGGCGGCGGTCGAGAGCCCGACCGCGCCGCCGACGCCGAGCGTGCGCTCCAGGATCCAGGCCATGCCGCGCACCACGGGCGGCAGCACGCGCCAATAGAACAGCAGCGTCGTCAGCACGCTCATGACCAGCACGATCGGCAGCGCCTGGAAGGCGAGGATGAAATCCGAACCCGGTGCCTTGGGATCGAACGGCGCCGGGCCGCCGCCGACATAACCGAACACGAAGGCGGTGCCGGCGCGCGTTGCGGCGGCGATGGTGCCGACGGCATCGTTGATCGCGCCGAAGGCCTGCGTCACCAGCGGCACCTTGATCAGCACCAGCGCGGTGACGACGGTGACCGCGAGCCCTATTGCCGCCTGCCGCAGCGACACTAACAGGCGATTCTCGCTCAACGCCCAGGCGATCACGAGCAACGCCACCACGCCGAACGCCGATTGCAACTGCAGCATCACGCCCCCAAGAACCCTCACGCGATTATGGGTGGGGGCCCCGCGCAGCGCAATGCTGTTGCGCGTTCGTCTCGAATCCATTGACAAGTTGCAGGCGCTCGGCCACGCAATCATGCATGTCTTCCGCCACGCCGGCCGGCGCCCGCGATCTGCTCGGCCACAGACCGTTCCTGTTCTTCCTGTCGTCGCGCAGCCTGTCGCGCTTCTCCAGCCAGATCGGCGCGGTCGCGATCGGCTGGCAGATCTATGACCTGACCGGCAGCGCGTTCGACCTCGGCATGGTCGGCCTGGTCCAGTTCCT
This sequence comes from Bradyrhizobium sp. INPA03-11B, assembly GCF_040446015.1. Lineage (NCBI taxonomy): Bacteria > Pseudomonadati > Pseudomonadota > Alphaproteobacteria > Hyphomicrobiales > Nitrobacteraceae > Bradyrhizobium > Bradyrhizobium sp. INPA03-11B. The sequence goes on along the minus strand of NZ_JASGSR010000030.1, from coordinate 16,977 downwards.
GCCGACCGCTCTGTTGGTGTTCGTCGCCGGTCACGCCGCCGACCGCTTCGAGCGCAAGCGCGTGGTGCAGGCCTGTCAGGTCGCGGAAGCGCTGACCGCATTGTTTCTCGCCGGAAGCACATTTGCCGGCACCATCTCCGAGATCCAGATCTTCGTCGCGACCTTCGTGCTCGGCATCGCCGGCGCGTTCGAGAGCCCGGCGACATCAGCGCTGTTGCCGCTGATTTCGCCGCAAGGCTCGCTGCAGCGGGCGACCGCGATCTCGAGCGGCGCGGCGCAGGTCGCGACCATCACCGGACCCGCGCTCGGCGGCTTCGCCTATGCACTGATGCCGAGCGCGCCCTACGGCATCATGATGGTGTTCTGGCTGCTCGGCGCGCTGCTGACCGGCGGCATCGGCCGGTTGCAGCAGGCGGCGCCGACGAACGGCGAGGTGTCGGACGATTTGTTTGCCGGCGTCACTTTCGTGCGCAGCAATCCGGCGATCCTCGGCACCATCTCGCTCGATCTGTTCGCGGTGCTGTTCGGCGGCGTCACCGCGCTGCTGCCGATCTATGCGCGCGACATCCTGCAAACCGGCCCGCTCGGGCTCGGCATTTTGCGCGCGGCGCCCGCGGTCGGCGCGCTGTTGATGACGATGGTGCTGGCGCGGCACACCATCAACCGCCGCGTCGGCATGCGGATGTTCCAGGCGGTGATCGTGTTCGGCGTGGCGACGGTGGCGTTCGCGCTGTCGCACTGGATGTGGCTGTCGGCGCTGGCGCTCGCGGTGCTCGGCGCGGCCGACACGATCAGTGTCGTGATCCGCTTCTCGCTGGTGCAACTCGCCACCCCCGACGAGATGCGCGGCCGCGTCGGCGCGGTGAATTTCCTGTTCATCAACGCCTCGAACCAGCTCGGCCAGTTCGAGAGCGGCGTCACCGCCGCGCTGCTCGGCACCGTGCCGTCAGCCGTGCTCGGCGGCGTTGCGACGGTCGCGGTCGCGCTGCTCTGGATGAAGCTGTTCCCGACGCTGCGGGATGTCGAGAAGCTGGAGTAGAGGTTCCTTTACCTCGCCCCGCTTGCGGGGAGAGGTCGGATCGCATGTAGCGAAGCGGAATGCGATCCGGGTGAGGGGGTACAGGTCTCGTTGCTCGGCTCGCTCGCGGATGCAGCCCCTCACCCCAGCCCTCTCCCCACATCCGCCTTCGCCCGAAGGCGGCCTTCGGCGGACAAGAGCGCGGGGCGAGGGAGTAGATCGAGCCTAGCCCCGCCCCACGAACGGCATCTTGGTCGCCATGACCGTCATGAACAGCACGTTGGCGTCGAGCGGCAGGCCGGCCATGTAGGCGACGGCGTCGCCGACCGCCTTCGCATCCATGCGCGGCTCGTGCTTGGTGGTGCCGTCGGGCTGCAGCACGCCGGGGCCGTTGACCATGCGATCGGTCATCGGGGTCGCGGCGTTGCCGATATCGACCTGGCCGACCGCGATGTCATACATCCGGCCGTCGAGGTTGGAGGACTTGGTGAGGCCGGTGATGGCGTGCTTGGTCGAGGTGTAGGCCGCCGAGAACGGCCGCGGCGCATGCGCCGAGATCGAGCCGTTGTTGATGATGCGGCCGCCGCGCGGCGTCTGGTCCTTCATGATGCGGAAGGCGTGCTGGGTGCACAGGAACGGCGCGGTGAGGTTGGTATTGACGACAGCCTGCCACTGCTCGAGCGGCAGATCCTCGAAATTGACCGGCGGCGCGCCCATGCCGGCATTGTTGAAGAGCACGTCGAGCCGGCCGTAGGTCGCCTTCACCTTGTCGAACAGCGCGGCGATCGCAGCCGGGTTGGCCATGTCGGCGGTGATGCACAGGCTCTTGCCGGCGGGACCGAGCTTGGCGGTCTCTTCCAGCATCTCCAGGCGGCGTCCGACGAGCACCACGGTGTAGCCCTTGTCCATCAAAGCGAGCGACGCGGCGCGTCCAACGCCGGTGCCGGCGCCGGTCACGAGTGCGATCTTGCTGGCTGCCTCGGTCATCTCTCAGTTTCCTCTTACTTGGTTTTTGCTTCGGTTTCGTTCTTGTAGGGTGGACGTGGAATGTTCTGGTGCGCGGCGCGCAGCGCCGCCGACCAGCGCGAGCGCAAATCGTGGAAGTAGGGCTCGCCGGCCTCGATGCGATGATTGAGGTCGGCCTCGCAGACGTCGGCGCGCACCACCAGGACGTCGATCGGCAGGCCGACGCCGAGGTTGGAGCGCATCGTCGAATCCATCGAGATCAGCCCGGTCTTCAGCGCCTCGTAGAGCTCGACATCATAGTGCATGGCGCGGTCGAGCACCGGCTTGCCGTATTTGTGCTCGCCGATCTGCAAATAGGGCGTGTCGGTGGTGCACTCGATGAAATTGCCCGCGGTGTAGACCATGAACAGGCGCATCCGCGAGCCCTTGATCTGGCCGCCGAACAGGAACGACACGTCGAACGAGATGTCTTCCGAACGCAGCGCCTCACCCTCGGTGGCGTGCACCGAGCGGATGGCACGGCCGATCCGCTGCGCCGCCTGGAACATGGTCGGCGCGTTCATCAGCGTCTCGAGCTCGCCGGTGTGCGGGTCTTCCATGCCCTCGGTCAGGGTCGAGAGCACCGACTGGCTGATCGCGAGATTGCCGGCGCTGGCAATCGCCATGATGCGCTCGCCGGGCTTTTCGAAGATGTGCAGCTTGCGGAAGGTCGAGACGTTGTCGAGGCCGGCATTGGTGCGGGTATCGGCTATCATGACGAGGCCGTCGCGCACCAGAATTCCGCAGCAATAGGTCATTTCCAGCCCTCAAACGGTCCGAGTTTCTCGGCGCCAAACGTGTAGCCAATTTCGAGGTCGCATCCAACCCTAATTCCCCGTGACGGGACATGCGGCAGCCGGTCAAAAAAGGGGAGGGGCCCGATCGCAGAGTTCGCCCGTCGGCATCTGTTCCAGCCATCGGCTGTCCGGACTTGTGGGCTCGGTCCCGCTCTGCGTTGCACGCATCCGGCAATGATCCGCGCCCGCTGTCATTGCGAGGCACCTGGCCTTGTGATCGACTGGCCGCAACCGACAACAACAAGAATTCCGGGAGGCGAGAATGTCGTTCAAACTGGCCGCATGCGTTGTGGCTTTGGGCATCGCGGCGATGGCGGCGAGCCCCGCATCGGCGCAGAAAAGGGGCGGCACGCTGCGGCTCTATCACAACGACAATCCGCCTTCGACCTCGCTGCTCGAGGAGTCCACCATCGCCTCGGTGATGCCGTTCGCGGCGGTCTTCAACAACCTCGTGGTGTTCGATCCGGCCAAGACGCACGAAAGCATCGATACCGTGATCCCCGATCTTGCCGAGAGCTGGTCGTGGGACCCAACCAACACGAAACTCACTTTCAAGCTGCATCGCGGCGTGAAATGGCATGACGGCCAGCCGTTCACGGCCAAGGACGTGCAGTGCACCTGGCGGATGCTGATCGGCAAGAGCGAGACGCAAGACTCCAAAACACAAGACTTCAAGCGCAATCCGCGCAAGGTCTGGTACTCGAAGCTCAAAGACGTCAGCATCAACGGCGACGATGAAGCGACCTTCGAGCTGACAGAACCGCAGCCCGGCCTGCTGGCGCTGCTCGCCAGCGCCTTCTCGGTGGTCTATCCCTGCCACGTGCCGCAGCAGGTGATGCGCACCAAGCCTGTTGGCACCGGGCCGTTCAAATTCGTCGAGTTCCGGCGCGGCGATTCGATCCGTCTGGTTCGCAACCCCGACTACTTCAAGAAGGACCGGCCGTATCTCGATGAGATCACGGTGCGCTCGATCGACAGCCGTGCCACGCGCATGCTGGCGTTCGCGACCGGCGACTATGACATCACCTTTCCGTCCGACGTCAGCATTCCCCTGATGAAGGACGTCAAGGCGCGGGCGCCGAATGCGATCTGCGAGATGACGTCGACCAATCTGCAGATCAATCTCCTGGTCAACCGCGTCAATCCGCCGTTCGACAATCCCGATATTCGCAAGGCGATGTCGCTGGCGCTGGATCGCAAGGCCTTCAACAGCATCCTGTTCGAGGGCACGGGACGGCTCGGCGGCGCGATGCAGGCCAAGCCGGAAGGCGAGTGGGGCATGCCGCCCGAGATCCTCTCGACGCTGATGGGCTACGGCCCCGACACCGAGAAGAACCTCGCGGATGCGCAGGCGATCATGCAGAAGCTCGGCTACAGCGACGCCAAGCCGCTGTCGATCAAGATCCAGACCCGCAATTTGCCGACCTATCGCGACCCGGCGGTGATCCTCGCCGACCAGCTCAAGAAGATCTACATCGTCGCCGAGCTCGATATCCTGGATACGCCGCGCTGGTACTCGCGGCTGCAGCGCAAGGATTACACGATCGGCCTCAACGTCACCGGCGTCAGCGTCGACGATCCCGACGGCAATCTGGTCGAGAACTATTCCTGCAGCTCCGAGCGCAACTACACCCAGTATTGCAATGCCGAGGTCGACAGATTGCTCGCCGCGCAGTCGCGCGAGGTCGACAAGGACAAGCGCCGCAAGATCGTGTTCGACATCGAGCGCTTGTTGGTCGACGAGGCCGCGCGGCCGGTCATCCTGCACTCATCGGCCGGCAATTGCTGGCAGCCCTACGTGAAGAACTTTCATCCGCACGACAACAGCCAGTACAACAATCTGCGTTTTGAGGACGTCTGGCTGGATAAATAACGCATCCTGCTCCGTTGGCGACGGCGTGCGCCGTCGCCCTTGTACGCTTCGTTCCTTCACGCGACCAAGTGCGGGCGGCTTCTTGCGCGCGCACGTAATCCTTCGTCGGGTGTCAAGTTTGCGACGGCACCCGTCAGTCAGACCGCGTAGCGATCCATCGGGATATCCGAAGCAGCTACGGGAGCTCGGATATCAGCTTGGTCCATTCGGCCTCGGGCCAGGCCCGTGAGGTGCAAGTCCGTATGTTTCCCTGCGAGCTGAGCGCAAGCGCGAGCTTCGTGATGTTGTCGCCGAGAGGCGCTTCGGCAAGGAGAAGGATGTCATGCTCGCCGGAGGTGAGATAGACCTCCTTGATTTCGACGCCGAGCTTCTGGGCGAGTTCTTTCGCCGCTCTGCTGCGCTTGGGAGCGTCCTTGACGCTACGAATTCCCTGGTCGGTCCAGTCGATCCTCACGATGAATGTCGCCATGTCGTCCTCCAAGGGTTGTTCCCCTTGTCTGCCGCGGGTGCGGCAGGCCAACCTGCTTCATGTTGAAGTTGAGGGAGCGCCACATAAGGCAGGCGCTGCTTTCAGACTGAGATGCCTGCCGACGGCCTGACCGCTGCCCATTCCTTCAAACGGCGACGTCGGCCCGTCCCGTCTCAAAGGGCAACTCGCTGCAGATTACGCCACGTCGCTTGTTCGAGAAAGAGGGCTCCCAGCGTTGTGATCGGAAACGCCGTGGCGAGGCTCGGCGATTACTCGAAATTCGCGCAAGCGAGAGCGCTGCGTCGAGATCTGCCATCTGATGCAAGTCAGCTGTGGGTATAGTCACCGGGTTTCAATCCGAGGGCTTTGACAGCCGCTTCGGGAAGCGGCCCCCAGGCTTCGACCCTTTCATTCGGGGCCATCATTTGCGCGATGATTGCCGCAGCCTTTGCCGCGTCTCCTTCGGCCACGAAGAAAACCGAGCGAACCGGCGGGGCGCCGTCCAACGGCTCAGTTGTTACGAGGACTACCTGACCATTTGCCATGCTCTCATATACCGCTATCGCGGCGCTGTTTCCACCGATCCCGTCGATCGTCCGCGCGATTCAGCCATCGACGCGCGCACCGAGAGAGAAGCAGCCGCGGTATTGCATCGTCGCGGCTCGAACACCAAATAGCTAAAGGTGGGAGGCAGAACCGCTCTAGGAGTGAGCGCGTGGCCAGCAAAAGAGCGAACGAAGAGCTCCCCGTCATTGCGCGTTTTGAGGTGCGCCGCCGCAATTATCTCGCGCCCGACGGCTCGATAGACCGGCCGCTTCCGGCCTTCGCTACAGATGCCCGACTGCTCGTTGAACTTTACCGGTCGATGGTGCTGTTGCGCCTGTTTGACCGAAAGGCTGTTGCGTTGCAGCGCACCGGTAGACTTGGAACCTATGCCGTTTCGCTCGGCCAGGAGGCGGTGTCGGTCGGCATCGCGAGTGCGATGCGGGAAGATGACGTTCTGCTGCCCTCCTATCGCGACAACGGCGCGCTGCTCTGGCGTGGCGTCAAGCCGGAGGAGATCCTGCTGTTTTGGGGCGGCGATGAACGAGGCAATCACTTCTCCGGTCCGCGCCACGATTTCCCGTTCTGCGTTCCCGTCGGATCACAGGCACCGCACGCCGCCGGTGTTGCCTATGCCCTGAAGCTGCGCAAGGAGCCGCGCGTGGCCGTCTGCCTGTTCGGCGATGGCGCGACCTCGAAAGGCGACGTTTACGAGGCCATGAATTTCGCCGGCGTTCACAAACTGCCGCTCGTGTTCGTCGCCACCAACAATCAATGGGCCATATCGGTGCCGCTGCGGCTGCAGACGGGGGCCGAGACGCTGGCGCAGAAGGCCATCGCCGCAGGGTTCAGCGGCGAACAGGTGGACGGAAGTGACGTGGTGGCGATGCGTGCCGCCGCCGAGGAGGCCATTGCCGCTGCCCGCGACGGCAAGGGCCCTCACTTCATCGAAGCGGTGACCTACCGGCTCGGCGATCACACAACTTCCGATGATGCATCGCGCTATCGTGCGGCCGATGCAGTGCAGGCGCACTGGAAGGAAGAGCCGGTCGCACGGCTCAGGTCCTATCTCGTCGGCCGGAAGATGTGGACCAAGGCCGACGAGGAGCAGCTTGCCGCCGAGTGCCATGAGAGCATCGAGGCGGCGGTGGAGCGCTATCTAAAGACGCCGTCGCGCCGAGCGGAAACCATGTTCGACAACCTCTATGCCGAATTGCCCGAGACCTATGCCGGGCAGCGCCGCGAACTCGCGGGAGAGGACGATGCCTGAAGTCACGTTGGTCGAAGCCATCAATCTGGCTCTCGGCCGCGCCATGGCGGATGATCCTGATGTGGTCGTGCTCGGCGAGGATGTCGGCGTCAATGGCGGCGTCTTCCGCGCGACCGTCGGCTTGCAGGAGCGCTTCGGTCCGGAGCGCGTCCTCGATACACCGCTTGCCGAACTCCTGATCAGCGGACTCTGCGTCGGCATGGCCGCGCAGGGATTGAAGCCCGTCGGCGAAATCCAGTTCATGGGATTCATTTATCCCTGTCTCGATCAGCTGGTGAATCACGCATCACGGATGCGCAACCGTACCCAGGGACGGCTCAGCTGTCCGATGGTCCTGCGCACGCCGCATGGTGCCGGCATTCGCGCGCCCGAGCATCATTCCGAAAGCACCGAGGCGATGCTCGCCCACATTCCGGGCTTGCGTGTCGTCATGCCTTCGTCGCCCGAGCGCGCCTATGGACTTCTCCTCGCAGCGATCCGCGATCCAGATCCGGTGGTGTTCCTGGAGCCGACGCGGTTGTACCGCGCGGCGAAAGGCGAGGTGGAAGACAACGGCGAAGCCTTGCCGCTGGATGCCGCCTTTATCCTGCGTGAGGGTCGCGACGTCACGCTGATCAGCTGGGGCGCGATGCTGAAGGAAACGATGGCCGCGGCGGACGCACTCGCCGACGAGGGCATCGCTGCCGAGGTTATCGACCTCGCCACGCTCAAGCCCTACGATGAAAACACCGTGCTCGGTTCGGTCGCAAAGACCGGGCGCTGCGTCATCGTGCACGAAGCCGCGCACACCGGCGGATTTGGCGCCGAGATCGCAGCCCTGATTGCCGAGCGCGGACTATCCTCGCTGCTCGCACCCGTGACCCGTGTCACTGGTTACGACACGGTCATTCCGATGGCCCGCCTCGAGCAACGCTACATGCCGTCGGTCGGACGCATTGTGACCGCAGCCCGAAAGGCGTGCCAGTACAACTGAACACCAACGGACCTCGTGCCATGCGCCAGTTCACGTTGCCGGACCTTGGTGAAGGTCTTGAAGAAGCGGAGATCGTCACCTGGTACGTCAACGAGGGCGATCACGTCGTGACCGATCAGCCGCTCGTTTCGGTCGAGACCGACAAGGCGGTGGTCGAGATACCGGCGCCGTCGAGCGGACGGATCGCGCGCCTGTTCGGTACCAAGGGCGATATCATGAAGGTCGGCGCGCCGCTCGTGGAGTTTGCCGAGGACGCCGGGCAGGACACCGGCACGATTGTGGGCGAGCTCGGCACCGGCGAGCAACGGCCGGCGGCAGCAACGGCTTCGGCGCCGAGCGCGCGGGGAGCTCACGTGTTTCCGGCAGTGCGGGCGCTCGCGCGCAAGCTTGACGTCGCGCTCGATCTCGTGGAGGCGACGGGGCCCGGCGGCACCATTACGCGGGCCGATGTCGAGCGGGCGGCGAAGCGGATGTCTCACGGCGGACCCGCCGAGCCGCTGCGCGGCTTGCGCCGCGCGATGGCCCAACGCATGACGGCAGCGCACGCGGAAATCGTCCCGGCAACGGTCACCGATGAAGCTGATATCCACGAGTGGCGGCAGGGCGAGGATGTGACGATCCGCCTGGCGCGGGCGATCGCCGCTGCCTGCAAGGCAGAGCCCGCGCTCAATGCCTGGTATCATTCCGGCGCGGGAGAACGGCGCTTGATCGAGCGCATCGATCTCGGCATCGCCGTCGACACCGGCGGCGGCCTGATCGTTCCCGTGCTGCGCAACGTCGCGGAACGGAGCGTATCGGACCTGCGGGCTGGACTGGACCGTCTGCGAGCCGACGCAATCGCACGTGCGATACCCCCGGAAGAGCTGCGCGGTGCGACGATCACGTTGTCGAATTTCGGCATGATCGGAGGCCGGTTTGCCAATCTCATCATCGTGCCGCCGCAGACGGCGATCGTCGGCGCCGGGCGCATATCGGAGCGCGTGGTCGCGCTTCGGGGAGAGGTTGCGGTCCGGCGCACGCTGCCGCTATCGCTGACCTTCGACCATCGGGTGGTGACGGGCGGCGAAGCGGCCCGTTTCCTGGTTGTCCTCAAATCCGACGTCGAGCGCGTTTCGTGACGTCGCTCGTTCGCGACAGCCTCACGACTCCAGGCTTCGCCCGGCCGGTGCATCGACCAGGAACGCCTCGTCCACCGGCACCCCGAGCGCGGTAACCAGCCGGTTGGTCTCGGCCGCCATGCCGACGATCGCCAGCATTTCCTGGTACTCGGCGTCTGTCATGCCCTTGGCGCGGGCGGCCGCGGTGTGGGAGTGAATGCAGTAGCTGCAGCCATGCGCCACCGAGACCGCGACGTAGAGCATTTCCTTGACCTTCGGGTCGAGCGCACCCGGCGCCATCACCTCCTTGATGCCCTCCCAGGTCCGCCGCAGCGTCTTCGGATCATGCGCGAGCGCGCGCCAGAAATTGTTGATGAAGTCCGAATTTCGCGTCTTGCGGATGTCGTCGAAGACGGCACGCGCCTCGGCTGTGAGTTCGTCGTCGGAAAGCAATTTGACGGTCGCCATGGTGTGTCCCGATGGTTCGGATGTGAGGTGACAGCGATCATAGCACCTTGGCCGTCATTGCGAGGAGCGAAGCGACGAAGCAATCCATGCCTCGGCACACGGCCAGATGGATTGCTTCGCTGCGCTCGCAATGACGGGCGCCGAGAGAGTGCAGCCTACGACTGCGTCTGGCTCTGCCACTGACCGGGACGTCCGGCCTGATCGACCTTGACCGCGACCGTCAGCGTCTCGTTGCCGCCGCCATAGCGGGTGCCGCGGACCGGGGCGGCGCCGAGATAGTCGAGGCCGATCGCGACGCGGGCATGGGCGTCGGTGGTGCAGATGCCGTTGGCGGCGTCGAAGCCGACCCAGCCGAGGTCGGGCACGAAGGCCTCGGCCCAGGCGTGGCCGGCCTGCTGGTTGACCATTCCGTCGGAGCGCAGGAAGTGGCCGGAGACGAACCGCGCCGGAACGCCGCCGGCGCGTGCGGAGGCGATCAGGATGTGCGCGTAGTCCTGGCAGACGCCGCGCTTCAGCGCGAACGCCTCGGAGGCAGAGGTGGCGCTGTTGGTCGGGTCCTCGTCGAAGGTCATGTGCTCGTAGATCTGCACCATCAGCGCGTGCAGGAAGCCGAGCACGTCGCTACCTGCCTCAGCGCGCAGCTCGCGCACGAGACTCGTCATCGCCGGGTTGAGGTCGGTCAGCGGCGTGGCACGCAGGAACAGGCTGGGCGGAAACCGCTCGTCGCTGCCCTTCAGCACCCCGCCGGTGTCCTGGGTCTCGACCAGGCCCTCGCAATGGATGGTGAGGTCGCTGATCGAACCATGCGTCAGCACGTGGGTGACGTTGCCGAACGCGTCCTCATGGGTATCGAGTCTGGAATCGGTCGAGACGTCGATCTGCCAGTCCGCGACATACTGGCCGTCATGGCTGCTAGGCGTCATCCGCAGAATCTGGATCACGCCCGAGGCCGCCGGCTCGTAGCGATAGGTGGTGGTGTGGGCTATCCGCAGGCGCATGTGCGTTCCAGTAGGTCAGATCAGAGCTGGCCGCAACGGGATTTTACCTCTCCCATGGGGAGAGGTCGAATTGCGAAGCAATTCGGGTGAGGGGTCAAGGTCCCTCGATAGACCGAACTCCCTCACCCGGATCGCAAAACGCGATCCGACCTCTCCCTTCGGGAGAGGTAAAGACAGTGCCCGCGGACGGCGCCGATTTCTTTTCCTCTAGATCAGGTACTGCTTGGTGATGATCTCACCCAGCCTTGAGTTATCCGCGATGAATTCCTGGATGAATTCGTGCACGCCGTGCTGGAAGATATCGTCCATATGGCTGTGCTCGAGCCGGTTCCTGATGCCGCGGGCGTGGCGCTGGGAGGCGCCCTGGCGGCCATAGGCGACGCCGATCTGGTCCAGATTGCGTACCAGATTGCTGTAGCAGCTGGCGAGCGAGCGCGGCAGCGTGTCGTTGAGGATGAGGAGGTCGGCGATCAGCCAGGGTTTCAGGGTTTCCCGGTAGACCCAGTGATAGGCCGTTGTCGCCGACACCGAGCGCAGGATCGAGGTCCACTGGTAGTAATCCAGCGGACCGCCGACGTGCTCTTCCTCGGGCAACAGCATGTGATACTTCACGTCGAGGATCCGCGCGGTGTTGTCGGCGCGCTCGAGATGCACGCCGAGCCGCGAGAACCAGTAGGCGTCGTTGCGCAGCATGGTCCGGTAGGCCGAGCCGTCGAAGCGCAGCGAGGTCTCCTGCACGAAGCGCAGGAATTTGGCCAGCTCCTCGCGGTTGGCGGGCCCCTTGTTCCAGACCGCCTGCAGCTCGATCCACGCCGAATTGATGGTGTCCCACATCTCCGAGGTCAGCGCGGTTCGTACCGAGCGCGAATTGAGCCGTGCCGCCTCGATGCAGTTCTTGATCGAGGCGGGGTTTGCGTCCGAGAAGGAGAGGTACTCGACGACGTTTCGCTCGTTGGCTTCTTCGTAATGGTCGTAGAAGGCGGCGCCGACGCCGGCGGTGAGCAGTGCGGAGTCCCACTCATTGGTCTTGCCGACATAGGCCGCGGGCAGCGCGGTGACGCGGAGCGTGGCGTCGATCGTGCGCGCCAGATATTCGGCGCGTTCGACGTAACGGGCCAGCCAGAACAGGTTTTCAGCGGTGCGTGACAGCATGCTTTCAACTACTCGCTCAGTATCCAGGTGTCCTTGGTGCCGCCGCCCTGGCTCGAATTGACCACGAGCGAGCCCTCCTTCAGCGCCACCCGGGTTAGTCCGCCGGGCACGATGGTGGTGTGGCTGGAGCCGGTCAGAACGAACGGGCGGAGGTCGACATGGCGCGGCGCGAGGCCCTTGTCGGTGCAGGTCGGGCAGGTCGAGAGCGCCAATGTCGGCTGGGCGATGAAGCCTTCCGGCTCGCGCTTGAGCTTGTCGCGGAACGCCTCGATGGTCGCCTTGGTGGCGGCGGGGCCGATCAGCATGCCGTAGCCGCCCGAGCCGTGCACCTCCTTGACCACGAGGTCGGCGAGGTTGTCGAGCACGTAGGACAAATCCTGCGGCTCGCGGCAGCGCCAGGTCTGCACGTTCTTCAGGATCGGCTCCTCGCTGAGATAGAATTTTACGATGTCAGGCATGTAGGAATAGATCGCCTTGTCGTCGGCGATGCCGGTGCCGACCGCGTTGGCGAGCGTGATGTTGCCGGCCGCATAGGCCGACATCAGGCCGGGGACGCCGAGCGCGGAATCCGGCCGGAAGGTGAGGGGATCGAGGAAGTCGTCGTCGACGCGGCGGTAGATCACGTCGACCCGCTTCAGCCCTTCGGTGGTGCGCATGAACACCTCGTCGTTCTTGACGATGAGGTCGCGCCCCTCGACCAACTCGATGCCGAGCTTGTCGGCCAGGAACGAGTGCTCGTAATAGGCTGAGTTGTAGACGCCGGGCGTCATCAGCGCGACCGTCGGCTCGGCGGAAGCGTTGTGCGGCGCCACCGACCGCAGCGCCGACAACAGCTCGTCCGGATAGCGTTCGACCGGCGCGACGCGGTGGCGCGAAAACAGGTCCGGAAACAGCCGCATCATGATCTCGCGGTTTTCCAGCATGTAGGAGACGCCGGACGGCGTGCGCGCATTGTCCTCCAGCACGATGAAATTGTCCGGATCGGTGCGGATGATGTCGATGCCGGCAATGTGGACGTAAATGTCGTGCGGCACGTCCTGGCCGTTCATCTCCGGCCGGAATACCGGATTCTGGAAGATCAGGTCTTCGGGGATGATGTTGGCGCGCAGGATGTCGCGGCCGTGATAGATGTCCTTGAGGAACATGTTGAGCGCGAGCACGCGCTGCTTCAGGCCCTTCTCCAGCAGCGTCCACTCGGTCGCGGACATGATGCGCGGGATGACGTCGAACGGGATCAGCCGTTCCTGGGCCTCGGAATCGCCGTAGACCGCGAAGGTGATGCCGATCCGGCGGAACAAGAGCTCCGCTTCCTGGCGCCGATATTCGAGCGCATCCGGCGGCGTCTCTTTGAGCCAGCGGGAGAGCTCCTGGTAGGCCGGGCGGAGATCCTCGCCGAGGCCGTTCATCTCATCGAACGCGACTGCCATATATCCCGACTGCCCTCCCAAGCCATGTGACACAGTGCATGACTTGATGGGATGGTAGCAAGGGGCGGGCCAGCGCGATATGCATTGGCGTGTGGCATTTGCTAGGGATAGCCAGGAAGGCCTGCCCGAAAAACCGGCTGAGGTCTGCTTAATTCGGCGGCAAAACCCCGTGACATCAAGGCATTGGATCGGCAATGTCAGGGGATCAAGTTAGGGCAAGTGTTAGGGAATGAGACCATGAGCGAGATCGTCACGGCGGGGATATTGGTGATCGGCGACGAGATCCTGTCCGGCCGGACCAAGGACAAGAACATCGGCTTCATCGCCGAATACCTGACCAATATCGGCATCGACCTGAAGGAGGTCCGTGTCGTCGCCGACGACGAGGCCGACATCATTTCCGCCCTTGATGCGCTGCGGCATAGGTACACCTACGTGTTCACGACAGGCGGCATCGGGCCGACCCATGACGACATCACCGCCGACAGCGTCGCAAAGGCGTTCGGGGTCGATATCCACCATCATCCGGACGTGGTGGCGCGGTTCAGGGAGCGCTGGAGCGAGCAGGACCTTAACGAGGCGCGGCTGCGGATGGCCCGGGTGCCCGACGGCGCCGAGCTGATCCAGAGCGCGACCATCCTGGCGCCCGGCTTCAAGCTCGGCAATGTCATCGTGATGGCCGGCATCCCCACCATCATGCAGGCGATGATGGACATCGTGGCGCCGACCCTTAAATCCGGCGTGCGGATGCTTTCGGACTCGGTCCGCGCCGACGCAAGGGAGGGCGACATCGGTGGCCCGCTGCGGGCGATCGCGGAAGCCAATCCCGACACCATCATCGGCAGCTATCCGTTCCAGGACGAGAACCAGAAGCCGAACACCAATCTGGTGGTCCGCTCACGCGATCCCGAGAAACTCGCCGCGGCGATGGCCGCGGTGAAGGAGATGCTGAAGCATGTGCAGGCCGCGCAGAAGAAGCCGGCGGGTTGAAGCAACATGGTTGAACGAAACTCTGAACCGAGTGCGCAGGATCGTGCCGGCAGGCCGTTCCCGGTCTCGTGGGATCAATTCCACCGGGACTGCCGGGCGCTGACCTGGCGCCTCAATGAAGTCGGCCCGTTCCATGCGGTGATCGCGATCACCCGCGGCGGGCTGGTGCCGGCGGCGATCGTGGCGCGCGAGCTCGGCTTGCGGGTCATCGATACCGTCTGCGTCGCCAGCTACGACCATGACAAGCAGGGCGACCTGAAGGTGCTCAAGGGCATTTCGGAGCAGACTGCCAAGCTCGGCGGCGGCACCGGCAAGGGGCTTTTGATTGTCGACGACCTCGTCGACACCGGCAAGACCGGCAGGTTGGTGCGCGAGCTGCTTCCCGACGCGCATTTCGCAACCGTCTACGCCAAGCCCAAGGGACGCCCGCTGGTCGACACCTACATCACCGAGGTGTCGCAGGACACCTGGATCTTCTTTCCCTGGGACACTGCGCTGTCGTTCCAGCCGCCGATCCGGGATGGGGCGGCGTGAGGTAGCCGTCATTGCGAGCGCAGCGAAGCAATCCATGCCTCCGCATATGCGGTACGATGGATTGCTTCGCTGCGCTCGCAATGACGATCGTGGTTAGAGCTGTGACATGCCCCTGCAAAACCGCGTCACTCCATCAGGCGATATCGTCGCTACCGAACATCGCGGCACCTTCACCGGCAATCGCGGCATCATCCACGATCCCGCGACCCGGACGCTTTTGAACAAGCGCTGGTCGTCGCCGGCATGGCTCACCTGCGTCTGCGAGTTCAGGGGGCGGCGGCGCGAGGTGATGCGCCGGCAGAGCTGGACCGAGCTGTTCTTCCTCGATGAGGCCACGGCCTTCGCGGCCGGGCATCGGCCCTGCTTTTACTGCCGCCGCGACGACGCCAACCGGTTTCGCGCTGCCTGGGAGCAAGGCAACGGCACGAGCGATCTCAGCGCCAAGGCGATGGATGCGGTGCTGCACGCCGAACGGCTCGATCGCCGGAAGAAGCGGCTGCATCCGCTGCCGCTGCCGATTGACGCGTTGCCCGACGGGACGATGGTGCAGGCAAACAGGGAAAGCTATCTCGTTGCAGGAGGCAAGACGCTGCGCTGGTCGTTCGCAGGCTACGAGCGGGCCGACGTGATCACGCCCGCGATGCTGCTGACGCCGCCGTCGACGGTCCGCGCGTTTCAATCCGGCTATCGGCCGGTGCTGCATCCGAGCGCGGCGGCCACGCTCGGCTGAGCCGCCGGAGCTGAGCTTACGCCAGCCGCTGCCGCGCCAGCTTTGCGCCCGCGCCGAGCGCAATCAGCTTGGCTTCGGCGATGTCGCGGCGCATCGGCGCCATGCCGCAATTGGTGGTCGCGATGATGTTGCCCTTCGGCACGTGCTTGGCGACCGCCTCGATCACCTTGACGACATCCTCGGCGGTCTCGACCTCGTCGCTGGCAACGTCGATCACGCCGGCCTGCACGATCTTGCCGGGGAGTGCGGCGAGCAGCTCGATCGGCACCTTCGAATTGCGACATTCGATCGCGACCTGCTGGATTGTGCTCTTGTCGATGACGGGGAAGGTCTCTTCATACTGCCGCCATTCGCCGCCGAGCGTCTCTTTCCAGTCGGTGTTGGCCTTGATGCCGTAGCCGTAGCAGATGTGCACGGCGGTAGCGCAGGTCAGGCCCTCGGCGGCGCGCTCCAGCGCCTTGATGCCCCAGTCGCGCACCTGGTCCATGTAGACGTTGAAGGCAGGCTCGTCGAACTGGATCATGTCGACGCCGTCGGCCTGCAGCGCCTTGGCTTCCTGGTTCAACAGCTCCGCGAAGGCGAACGCCATCTTGACGCGGTCGCCATAATATTGGTCGGCGATGGTATCGATGATCGTCATCGGGCCGGGCAGGGTGAATTTCAGCCGGTTCTTGGTGTGGGCGCGCGCCGCGCGTGCCTCCCCCTCGTGGACGCGGCCCTTGAGCTGCAGCGGCGCGACCACCTGCGGCACCATCGCCTTATAGCGATCCTTGCGGATGCCCATCTCGACCTTGTGGGCGAAATCGATACCCTCGATCCGCTCCAGGAAACCGTGCACGAAATGCTGGCGCGCCTGCTCGCCCTCGGTGACGATGTCGACGCCGGCATCCTCCTGCAGCTTGACCGCAAGCACCGTGGCGTCGCGCTTGGCGCGGGCGAGCTCGGCGCCTTCGGACTTCCAGGGTGCCCACAGCATGTTCGGCTCCGCGAGCCATTCCGGCTTCGGCAGCGAGCCTGCGATCGTGGTTGGAAACAGCATGGGTGCCTCCCGATGGGTTCTGATTGAGCGCCTGTGTGCCATGTCCTAGAGTGGACGTACAGAACAACAAAAGTCTTTGTGATGGGGAATAGACGCCGATGATCGACCTGCACTACGCGCCGACGCCGAATGGCTGGAAGATCTCGATCATGCTGGAGGAACTGGGGCTACCGTACACGGTGATCCCGGTGAACATCCGCGCCGGCGAGCAGTTTAGGCCGGAATTCCTGGCGATCAGTCCGAACAACCGGATTCCCGCGATCGTCGACCATGCGCCCGCCGACGGCGGCGGGCCATTCTCGGTGTTCGAGACCGGCGCGATCCTGATCTATCTCGCCGACAAGGCCGGCCGTTTCCTGTCCAGGGAGCTGCGCGCGCGGTCGAACGTCATCCAATGGGTGATGTGGCAGATGGGCGGCCTCGGGCCGATGCTTGGCCAGCATGGCCATTTCGCGCTCTATGCGGCCGAGAAGATTCCCTATGCGATCGAGCGCTACCGCGACGAGACGGCGAGGCTCTAGGTGGTGTGGACTCTAAGGATTCCCTTTTGAGAGCAAATCAGATTCAAGGCTTCTTTTGGGAGGCAGTCTTGGG
>NZ_JASGSR010000002.1:80000-158697 GCF_040446015.1 Bradyrhizobium sp. INPA03-11B | reverse complement strand
GCCTTGGCCGGCAGCCACCGGCCAAGGCGCTAAGTCGCTTCCATCGCACAAATCATGCTCGTGCAGATACAAGGGGTTACGGTCCCTCGTTAGCGCTGCGGCCCCTCACCCGATTTGCTTTCGCTCTAGTCCATGATCTCGACCGTGGCCGAACGGCCGGCGACCAGTGCGATGCGATCGGGCAGGTGATCGAGCGCAATGCGCACCGGGACGCGCTGTGCGAGCCGGACCCAGCTGAAGGTCGGATTGACGTTTGCGAGCAGGTTCGCGCCGTCGGTGCGGTCGCGGTCCGCGATGCCGGCCGCAATGCTCTCGACGTGTCCGGTGAGCCGGACCGGCTCGCCCATCAGCCGCACCTGCGCCTTGTCGCCGACGCGAATGCGCGCCAGCTTGGTCTCCTCGAAATAGCCCTCGACATGCAGCGTATCGGTGTCAACCAGCGCCATCACGCCCTTGCCTGCGGTGACGTAGGCGCCGGGCCGCAGGTCCATATTGGTGATGGTGCCGTTGACAGAGGCATGCACCTCGCTGCGATCGAGGTTGAGCTGCGCCACGGCGCGATCGGCGACCGCCTGGTCGTAAGCGGCCTTGGCCTGCAGCTGCGTGGCCAGCACCTGCTCCTGCTTCTGCTGCGACACCGCATCGGTGGTCAGCGAACTGTAGCGTTTGAGATCGGATTCGGCCTGATCCAGCGTGGCGCGATGGCCGGCG
The DNA here is from genome assembly GCF_040446015.1 of Bradyrhizobium sp. INPA03-11B. Classification (NCBI taxonomy): domain Bacteria; kingdom Pseudomonadati; phylum Pseudomonadota; class Alphaproteobacteria; order Hyphomicrobiales; family Nitrobacteraceae; genus Bradyrhizobium; species Bradyrhizobium sp. INPA03-11B. Next base: position 157,986 of record NZ_JASGSR010000002.1, on the reverse strand, counting down.
ACCGCAGCATCGGCCTGCTGCAACGCCAGGGCAAAGCGCGCGCGATCGATCCGGAACAGGATGTCGCCGCGATGCACTTGCTGATTGTCCCTGACCAGCACGTCGGTGACGAAGCCCGACACGTCGGGAGCAACCTGAACCACGTCGGCGCGGACCCGGCCGTCGCGGGTCCATGGCGATTCCATATAGTAGACCCAGAGCGCGCGACCGACGGCCAGCGCAGCGACAAGCGCGATCGCGGTCAGCGCGACCCGGCCGAGCCAGGCGAAATTCCCCTTCATGGCAAAAACTCCGAGAGATAAACGACGACGCCGAGCAGGCATACGTACAGGGCGAAATTGAACAGCGCGCGATGCCAGACCAGCCGGTAGAGTCCGAAGCGCTGCATGATCCGGCTCACCACCGCGCTCAGCGCATAGGCAACGATGAGCCACAGCAGCAGCGCCGGGACCAGGACACCATAGATGTCGAGCTCATATCTCATGCAGCAAAACTCTCCTCGGGCTGCGATCGATACGCAGGCGCATCCGGAAACAGGCCGCGGCGGATGCCGACGAGGCCGAGCAATGCATCGTCCCGCGCGCGCTCATTGGGGTCCTTGACCACAGCGGTCACTGTCGCATCGATGCGCGACACCAGTTCGGCCGGCATCGCCTGGTCCGCATGGGCGCGAAACGCCGCCGCGAGGTCGTCCAGCATGTCGTCGATGGCACGCACGGTCAGTGCGGCGAGGCCGTAGCGCGCCCGCCTGAGGTCGATGATGTTGAGCCCGATGCGCAGCTGGACCAGGCTGTCGGCATCGCGGCGGTCGCTCTCCGAGATGAAGGCGATGCGCTGCACCAACAGGCCGAGCCGATGCAGCATCAGGCCGGCAAATTGCGCGCGATCGCCGCGGCCGCGCCGTTCGGCCGCGACCGCAAGGGTCTGCCAGCTCGACATCATCAGCCGCTTGGCGATCCATTCGGCGCCGACGCCGCGCGCGACCCGCGTCACGATCTCGGCGATGACGACGCCGAGGAAGAAGGCGACCGACGTGTTGGCAAAGCTGGCGAAATCCGCGCTGTAGGTCGATTGCAGCGCGAGCAGCGTCGCGGTGTTGGCGGCGAGCGCCATGCCGATCGGCGCGGTCTTGGGCCGCGCGATCAGGAAGCCGTACAACAGGAAGGTCGGCGCCAGCGCGGCGATCAGGACCTCGATATGGGAGATGCCCGGCACCAGCGCGAACTGATAGATCGCGACCACGACGATCGCGACCAGCGAAAACAGGCCGAAGGCCCGGATGCTGCGCGCCGGCTCATCCTGCGCCGCGAAGAAGGAGCAGGCGACCGCCGCCATCATCGGCGCCGAGGCGCCGTCGGCCCAGCCGGTCGCAATCCACAGGCCGCAGCAGATCAGGATCGCCACCGCCGCCCCGGCAGCCGACCACAGCGCCATGCCGTGGTCGCGATGACGGACCGGCGCGGCCCCCGATTCCGGGTGGAACGCCAGCGGGACGGTGGAGATATCCTGGCCCGCCGCGATCGCGTCGCCCACCGCGCGGCAGTCGGCCGAGATGTCGACAAGCTCGCGCAAACGCAGCAGCAGGCTGATGGTGATGATGCGCTCCCGCGGCGCGAGGCCGTCGAGCGCAGATTGGCGCTCGGCGATCGCGGCGCGGATCTGCTCGCCGGATTGCCGCGAGCGATCCTCGTCCACGATCCATGCGGCGAGGTCGCCGATCAGGCGCCGCAGCTCCGGTTGCCTTTGCAGCGCCGCTTCGCCGAGCGCGGCCAGCCGGTCTTCGATCGACGTGACGATCGGCAGCAGCATCAGCATGCGCAGCCGGACCTCTCCGAGGCCACGTACGGTGCCGGCGTCGGCCAGCCGGTCGTAGGCGAGATGGGTCGCCAGCGTATCGATCTCGACGATGTCGGTCGCAAGGTGGAGGCGTTGGGCCCGGCGCGTCTCGCTGGTGCCGCGATCAAGCAGCACGTCGCGGGACAGGCGGCGCGCATCCGCCAGCCAGTTCCTGACGCGGCCGCCGACCGCCGGCGCGACGCTGCGCGGAAACACCACCGTCGACACCAGGCTGGCGCAGATGATCCCGAGCGAGATTTCCTCGACCCGCGCCAGCGCGACATCGAAGATGCTGCCGGGGTCGGCCACCGATGGAAAGCCGATCAGCGCGACGGTGTATCCCCCCAGCATGAAGATGTAGCTGCGCGGCGTGCCGTCGAGCAGCGCCAGATAGAGGCAGAGGCCGACCCACAGCGCGATCGCAAGGCACAGCAGTTCCGGCGCGTTGATCAGGTTCGGCACCAGGGCGACCGTCATGCTCGCGCCGACCAGGGTGCCGATCACGCGGAAGAACGCCTTCGAGCTGGTCGCACCGGCCAGCGGCTGTGACGTGATGTAGACCGTCGCCATCGCCCAATAGGGGCGCGGCAGATCGATCGCCAATGCGATGACGAGCGCCAGCATCGACGCGGCGAACGTCTTCAACGCGAAGATGAGGTCCGCATGGCGGACCAGGAACGGCTCTTCCGCGCGCATGACTATCTCGCCTCTGCAGCAGTCTTGTCTGCAGCAGTCTTGCCCTGAACGCTCTTGGCGTCCTGCAGGCGGCTCGCGCGCTGCTCGATGCGCTGGAGCGTCTCGAAGGTTACCGCAAGTTGTTCGCTGCCGATATCCTTCAGCAGGCTTGCGCGCACGCGGCGTAACACCCGGTTGGTCTCCTCGACCTTGGCTTCGCCTGAAACGGTGAGATGCAGCGTCTTGGCGCGCCGGTCGGTCGGATCCTCGCGACGCTCGACCAGGCCTTCGGATTCGAGCAGATCGATCAGCCGAACCAGCGAAGGCCCCTCGATCCCCAATTCGTCGGCGAGCACGCCCTGGCGGACGTTCTCCCCCTGCCGCGACAGCACCAGCAGCGGGATCGCCGTGGCGTAGGACAGGCCGTGATCGGACAGCGCCTGATCCGACTCGCGACGCCAGATGCGGGCGAGCCTGTTGATCAGGCGGCCGATCTCGGCGTGGATATGGGATTGCGACGGAGGCATGGGAAATTAGATAGGATACGAACTATTAGGATGCAATGATATACCTCCGAACATCGCGGACGATCACGCAAATGCGATCACGGAAGACGTCAGAATTCCTGCACGGTCGACCGGAAGCCGATCCAGAGTGCGACCGACACAAGCCCCAATCCGCCGAGCACCAGGAAGACCGGGCCGTAGCCGACCCATTGTGCGATCCAGCCGCCGAGCGCCGGGCTGAGCGAGGCGCCGATTCCCTGAACGGTGATGACCGCGCCTTGCCCGAGATTGACGCGGCCGGTTCCGTTCAGTGATCGCGCGACCATTCCCGGAACGGCCACGCTTTGCAGGCCGGCGCCGATGCCGTCGAGGATTTGTACCGGCAGGACGCCCCACCAGCCGGAGAGGAAGAAGGCAAGTACGCCGCGCACCGGTAACGCCAGAAACGACAGCAGCAGGACCGACCAATAGTTGCGGCGCTCGGCTGCGCGCATCCCCGCAATCGACGCGAGGATCATCACCGCCTGCGCCACCACGATCGTGGTGGCGACGAAACTCGGACCGTTGGCATGATTGCCTGCGACGGCGGCAAGGCCGTAGAGCGGTACGATCGACGCGTTGCCGAGGTGGAATGCGGCCAGTGCGACGGCGAGCACCAGCAGCGGCTTGTGCTTGACCAGCACGGAGAAGCCGCTGGGCTGGCTGTCCGGGTCTTCTTCCTTACCGCGTGCTGCGTGGTGATCGATGCTGCCGGGCGGGATCATCAGGACGCAAGCAATCGTGACCGCGCCGAACAGGGCGGCGAGCACGAACACTGCCACATAGCCGTATTGCCAGCCGAGATAGCCCGATGCCGCGGCGCCGACCATGTTGCCGACGTGGTTGAAGGCCTGGTTGCGGCCGTTCTGCCGGTTGAAGCCGCGCTGTCTGACGATGCCGAGCGTAATGCCGGTGACCGCCGGCACGATCGCCGCGCCCGCGATCGAGGTCGCAACCTGGGACACCGCGACGGCCCAGAAGCTTTGCGACATCAGGATGACGACCGATGCCATCACGACCGCGATGCCCGGCACGATCACCCATGCCCGCTTGTGGTTCGTCGTATCGATGCAGCCGCCGATCGGTGTCGTGATCAGCATGCCGGCGACGTTGCCGAGCGTTAGAGCGGTCCCGATCAGGCCGCTGGTCCAGCCGTGCAGCTGGAGGAAGACCCCGACGAACGGTCCAATCCCGGACTGCATGTCTGCCATGAAGAAGTTCACGGCCAGCAGCGGCCACAGACGCGCAGGCGCAGAAGACGATTTCGCTTTGCGATCGGGCATGTTCCATGAACGCGCGGGACCGCGGAACGAAGCGGTGGTGGGCGGATATTTCTGCGCAACCGGCAGTGCCGCGATACGCATGGCGACCGTCGGCACGATTCTCGAAACGGAGATCGTGGCTGGCACCCTCGCGGTCCGGCTCGCGCCGGTCCGTGTCTATCGCACCAGTATGTAGGCGACCACGATGATCACGAGCGCGATGATCGCCGACGTGAACATCATGCCGTAGGAACGTGCCTGCCTTTCCTGGGGCGTCTCAATTGTGTTTGCCGGCGCTGGTTCGGCCGGGCCTTCGCGGACCATGATCGGTGTCCTGTTCATCACAACTCAAGTCCGACGCCGCCGACGCAGCTTCGTTCCTAATCGGCGCCGGAGCCGGGCCGGTTGCGCGTAGGAACCTCGCTCCGAACCGGCCGTTGGCCGGTCGTCCGCAAGATATATCGGCGCAACTGCGCGTGACGCAGCGCCGTCCTGCGCAAGGAGGACATGATGGGTTTGGCCCAATACGCGGTGATCGCGGCCGGCGAGGAATGGGGCGTTCTGCACGATGGCAATCTCAATGCCGGATACGCCACCAAGGAAGCCGCATTCGAGGCGGCAGCTGCCGCCGCGGCGCTGGCGATCAGGCTGGGACATGAAGTCCATGTCAGCGTGCCCGGACGCGAGGAAGGTGAGGCGGCCCTCACGAAGCAGCCGGCATAGCTCGACAATTGCGGCTTGTATTCGGTCGCACCTAAGTTCGGTGAACGTCCGCGCCGCCTTATGGATCGAGCTCAGTATCCCAGTAGAGATAATCGAGCCAGCTCTCGTGCAGATAGTTCGGCGGGAACAGCCGGCCGTTGCGGTGGAGCTGATGCACGGTTGGTGCGTAGGGCGTCTGCTTCGGAAACATCTTGGCCTGCTGCGGCGTCAGATTGCCCTTGCGCAGATTGCAGGGCGAGCAGGCCGCGACGACGTTCTCCCAGGTGGTCTGGCCACCCTTGCTGCGCGGAATGATGTGATCGAAGGTGAGGTCGTCTGGCGACAGGCAATACTGACAGGAGAAGCGGTCGCGCAGGAAGACGTTGAACCGGGTGAAGGCGGGGTGGGTGGTCGGCTTGACGAAGGATTTCAGGGATACGACGCTGGGCAGCTGGATTTCGAAGGAAGGACTTCGTACCGCCCGGTCGTAATATTCGACGATGTTGACACGATCGAGGAACACCGCCTTGATCGCGTCCTGCCAGGACCAGAGCGACAGCGGGTAATAACTCAGCGGCCGGAAGTCCGCATTCAAGACCAGCACCGGCCAACCGCCTTGCGAGACATGTGCGTTCAAATAACGCTCCTGACTCCCACCAGCTGCGAAGCAGCATGCACTCACATACTACAGGCAGCGTGACGGGATTGTGAAGAGCAATGAGCAGCTTATCCGCCGTCCCCTGCCATGTTCCTGCCCCGATTGCCTCCCGCCCGCGAGGCCCGTAAAGGGAGCCGCAAGCCCCTCGGCCAGTGACGGACCCCTGCCGATGACCACGACCACAAGCTATCTCGAGGCGCCGCGCCGGTTGCGCGCATTCGTTCGTGCGCATGAGACGAGCCTCGTGGTGCTGGCGGTGCTGATTGGCGCCATTGGCGGTCTCGTGGTGGCGGTGATGAGCAGCCTCGTCACGGTGCTGCATTCGGTGCTGTTCAATCTGCCGCTGGGCGAGCGGCTGTCGAGCCAGCCCAGCATCGATCCGGTGCGCGCGCTGCTGGTTCCCACGGCTGGCGGCCTGATGCTCGGCATCGCGTTCCTGCTGCTGCTGCGGGTCCGGCCGGCTCGCGAGATCGACCCGATCGAGGCCAACGCGCTTTATGGCGGCCGGATGTCGTTCCGCGGCAGCGTGATCGTGGCGTTGCAGACGATCTGGTCGAGCGGCGTCGGCGGCTCGGTCGGGCTCGAGGCCGGTTACACCCAATTGTCCAGCGGCCTTGCCGCCTCGCTCGGCCGCGGTTTCCATCTCCGCCGCAACGACCAGCGAATCATGGTCGGCTGCGGCGCGGCGGCGGCGATCGCCGGGGCCTTCAGCGCACCGCTTGCGGGCGCCTTCTACGCTTTCGAACTTGTGATCGGCGGCTATACGCCGGCGAGCCTGACCCCGGTCGGGGTGGCGGCCGTGACCGGCTATTTCGTCGCCCACGCCTTCGAGCCGCTGCCGCTCGGCGTCGGCGTCGGAACCGTCGGCGACGTGCTCGGGCGGGATCTTGCGATCGCCGCGCTGCTCGGCATGGTCGCCGCTTTGACCGGGATCGCGATCATGCGCGGGGTGACGCTGTGCGAGGCGGTGCTGACCAAGACCCGGCTCTGGCAGCCGCTGCGGCCGGCGCTCGGCGGGCTTGCGGTCGGCGCGATGGCGCTGCTGACGCCGCAGGTGATGTCGTCGGGCCATGGCGCGCTGCGCTTCGCCGGCATCGTGGCGATGCCGCTCACCATCATCGCCGGCGTGTTCGCGCTGAAGGCGCTCGCCTCGATCGTGTCGCTCGGCTCCGGCTTCCGCGGCGGCTTGTTCTTCGCCACGCTGTTCATGGGCGCGCTCGGCGGCCGGCTGTTCGCCGCCGGCGTCGACATCGTGTGGCCTGGCCTTGATCTCGATCCCAACGCCTATGCCGTGATCGGCATGAGCGCACTGTCGGCCTCGGTGATCGGCGGTCCGCTCACGATGTCGTTCATCGCGCTGGAATCCACCGGCAACCTCTGGCTCACCACCGCGGTGCTGGTCGCGGTGATCATCTCGACCACGATCACGCGCGAATTGTTCGGCTATTCGTTTGCGACCTGGCGGCTGCATCTGCGCGGCGAGACCATCCGCAGCGCCGCCGATATCGGCTGGATCCGCGATCTCACGGTCGGCAAGATGATGCGGCAGGACATGACAACGGTGAATGCCGCGATGCCGATCGAGGCGTTCCGCGAGGAATTCCCGCCGGGCTCGAAGACCCAGGTGGTCGCGGTCGACGGCGAGGGACGCTATGCCGGGCTCGCGCTGGTCGCCGAAGCGCACGCGCCGGACCTCGAGGAGGACAAGGGCCTTGTCGCCATCCTGCGCTACGCCGACGTGGTGCTGCATCCCGGCATGAACGTGCAGGAGGCGATCGCGGTGTTCGACGCGGCCGAAGCCGAATCGCTCGCGGTCGTCGAGGGCGATGGCGACCGGCGGCCGATCGGCCTGCTCACGGAAGCGCACGCGATGCGGCGCTACGCGGAAGAGTCCGAGCAGCGCCGCCGCGAGGTGATCGGCGAGATTTGATGATGGTGTGAAGAAGGAATGCAGCGCGAGCCCGCTTCTAACCCCGTCATCCTGAGGTGCGAGCGCAGCGAGCCTCGAAGGATGAATCGGCCACCAGCCGGGCCGTCGACCCTTCGAGGCTCGCTCCGCTCGCACCTCAGGGTGACGGGACACAGGGGTGGCGCCGACTATCCCAAAACCTTCTCCAGCTTCTGCAAGCACCGCGTCACGCGTACCGCCGCCGGCATCTCGGTGTCCGGAAAGCTGGTCTTCCAGTCGGTGACGCCGACTTCGCCGACATAGATGTCGCCGCGCGAATCCAGTGCGATGCCGTGCGGCGCCAAGAACTTTCCGGTCTCGACGCCGGGGCCGTGCTCGCCGCCGAGCCGGGCGATGCGCTTGCCGGTGCCATCCACGATCGACAGCCGCGGGCCGAGATTGGGCACCTTGCGGTTGACGGCCATGCCGGGGCCGAGCTCGCCGATCACGAAGTTCGGCTGCTTGCCGCCCCCGCAGCAGCATAAGGCGCAGGGCCGGTGCAGATTGTTCCACTGCGTCTCGTATTTGCCGTTGCCGTCGAACACCTGGACGCGGTGGTTCTCGCGGTCGGCGACATAGACGAAGCCGTCGGCGTCGGTTGCGATGTTGTGCACGATGTTGAACTGGCCGGGATCGGTGCCGGGCTCGCCCCAGGTTTTGATCAACTTGCCGTCCGGCGTGTATTTGTGGACGCAGGCATTGCCGTAACCGTCGGAGACGTAGATCTCGCCCTTCGGCGACAGCGCGGTATGGGTGCAGCGATGAAACGGCTCGCCGCTCATGAACGGCGCCGGCTTGTTCGGAATCCCGATCGTCAGCAGCACCTTGCCGTCGGTTGAGCACTTGCGCACGGTGTGGTCGCCGTCGTCGGTGCAATAGAGATTGTCGTCGGCGTCGATGTGCAGGCCGTGGGCACGCGAGAACAGGCCTTCGCCAAAACTCCGGATGAAGTTCCCCTCGCGGTCGAGCACCACCATCGGGTGTTCGCCGCGGTTGAAGACATAGACGCGGTCCTTGCTGTCGACCGCGACGGACGCGACATCCGTCAGGCTCCAGCCGTCCGGCAGTTTCGCGAAGTTCTCGACGACACGATAGCGATGCTCGCCGGTGCCGAGGATGGTTGGCATGAGGTCTCTCCAAGATCGTCATTCCGGGGCGATGCGCAGCATCGAACCCGGAATCTCGAGGTTCCGGGTTCGCTTCGCGCCCCGGAACGACGGTAGGTTTCTATGAAAGCCTCGCCACCGGCCCGACGTCGCGCGGCAGCAGGCCTGCCTCGATCGCCTTGATCTGCAGCGCGAGATAGCGCGAGTTGATCCGGCATTGCGCGAGGCTGCCGGCGATGAACCACAGGCCGGGCTGCGGCGTGCGGGTGTACATGTTGCGCAGCTCCTGGCCGTCGCCGAAGCCCCAGATCGGGCCGACGCGCGCCGCCATCGCATCGCCGAACAGCTTCTTCACCAGCTCTTCCTGCGGCCGGTAGCCCGTCGCCAGCACGATGAGCTCGGCTTCTGCCGTTTCGCCGTTCTTCAGCCTTGCGCCTTCGCTGACGAAGGTCTCGATCTCGGCGAACTGCTTCAGCGCGACCGCGCCGCTCGCGACGAGGTCGGAGCAGCCGACGTTGAAGTAATAGCCGCCGCCACGCGTGAGGTATTTGAACTGCCAGCCGGTGCCGCCGTCGCCGAAATCGAGCTTGAAGCCCTTGCGCGCGAGACCGTCCAGCAGCTTCTTGTCGAGCTCTTTCGACTGCTCGGTCATCAGCACATGGCTGCGCTTGGCGAGGGTAAGCGGCATCGAGGTCGCGATCAGGTCATTGTCCTCGAGCGAGCCTTCATTATAGGCGGCATAGGCCAGCTGCGCCGACGGCTCGATGTTGGTAATGAGCGTCGAGGAGCGCTGCACCAGCGTGACCGCGGCGCCGGAGGAATGCAGGTCCTGCGCGATATCATGGCCGCTGTTGCCGGTGCCGATCACCAGCGCACGCTTGCCGGTCCAGCTCTCGCCGTCCTCGTAACCGCTGGAATGCATGACCTTGCCGGAAAAATTCTTCAGGCCTGACATCTCGGGCAGGTTGGGGATGCCGCTGACGCCGGTCGCCATCACGACATGGCGCGGCTGCATGGTCCGTGTCGTGCCGTCGGTACGGCGCAGCTCGACGGTCCAGCGTCCCCGTGCCTCGTCATAGCTGCCGCCGGCGAACTCCGTGCCGGTCCAGAAATTCAGCTCCATGGCATCGACATAGGATTCGAACCAGTTGGCGAGCTTGTCCTTCGGGATGTAGGTCGGCCAGTTCGGCGGGAACGGCATGTAGGGCAAGTGATTGACCTGCACCTGGTTGTGCAGGGTCAGCGCGTGGTAGCGCTTGCGCCAATTGTCGCCGACGCGGGCCTCGCGGTCGACGATCAGCGCGTCGATCTTGAGCTGTTGCAGCCGTGCGGCGATCGCAAGCCCCGCCTGTCCGCCGCCGACGACCAGCACATCGGGATCGCGGCCGGCATACTCGGTGGACGCCTTGCGCAGGTCGAGCCAGTTGGGGCCGCGGAAGTCGCGGGAATAGGCCTGTCCACGCGGCCGCGTATGGCCCTGCTGCTCCTCGAAGCCTTTCAGCTCCTCGAGTGCGGTCAGCAAGGTCCAGGCCTTCAGCCGGTCGCCATCGGCAGCATCGGGAATCAGCCGCACGATGCCATGGCCGCGGCCAATGGCCGTCTCGAACTTGAAGATCGCCTCGATCGCGTTGGTGCCGGCGCGCATCACCCGGCGCGGCGCAGCGCGCTCGGCATCGATGCGGAATTCGCGCGGCGTGCTGCGGCGCGCATGTGCGGGCAGTTCCTCGATGATGGCAAAGGCGCGGTTGACTGTCTGGATGTTCCAGCTCAGCGCCAGCACGTCGCGCCAGTAGCTGTCGGGGTGGAACAGCGGCTTCAGCAGCACATCGTCGGGGCTCGCCAGCGCATCCTCGAACTGCACAAGCCAGTTGTCGGCGGCGACCGAAATATCGTCCGTCTTGTCGAGCATCGGGCGTTTCCCGTCATCGGCCGCCCTTGGTCAGTTTTTTGGCGGCGTTCCATTGCCGCAAAGCCTATACCCATTCGCGAGGCCGCAGAAAGGGCGTGACGGGATAGCGCCTATTCGGCCAGCGACAGGATCAAGCCCTGGTCCGGTGGCACGCGGCCCTGCAGGGTATCGAGATAGGCCTCGCGCACCGCGGCCGGGCCGCGTCGCTCGACGACGTCGAGCCAATTCGGCAGATGCGGCACGAGCTCGGTCCATGCGGCGCCAAAACGCTGGTCGATACCGCCGGGCCCCCATTCCTTGGCGCGCTTGCGGATCTGGTCCGGCGCGAAGAACCACACCGGCTTGGCGCCGGGCAGCGTCGGCTCGTCCGGCTCGCTCGCGCGGTGCGTGAGCCCGACCCGGCCGGAATAGACCATCCGATCGCCGAAGTGCCGGTGCAGGGCCTCGCGCAGGGCGCTATTGCCGGCCATGTCGACATAGGCGACGGGCTCGGCCGGTGGAATCGCCGCAACCTGGTCATAGGTGACGACCTCGTCATAGCAGCCGAGCGAAGTGACGAAATCGACATTGCTCTTGGAGGTCAGCCCGATCACAGGGATACCCCGTTTGTGCACGAGATGGGCGAGCCCGAACGCGGTCTTGCTCGAGGCCGACGACAGGATGACGCGGCGCGCGCCGTAGAACGCATTCTCGGCGAGGTAATCGTCGACCAGGAACGAGAGCATGAACAGCGGCAGCAGCAGCGCGCGGAAATCGCCCTGCCGGCCGGCATAGGTCGGATCGCCGGAGACGCGGGCATAGGCATTATAGACCGGCGAGACCTCCTGCCGGTGCGCGGCGCCGTCGCGCAGGCCGCGCTTGCTGACGTCGGCCGCCTCGATCACGAGATGCGTCGCCATCGGGAAATAGCCGAACAGCGTTTCGCCGACGGCGACAGCGGGATGTTTCGAGGCCAGCACCTCGCCAAAGCCCCAGACCGGGATGATGCCGTAGTCCTCGGGCGCCGGGAACAGCTGCCAATATTTCAGCTGCTCGCCGATCACGGCGTAGGTGATGTTGTTGGCGGTGAAGGCGAAGCGGGTCACCTTCACCAGCAGCGCGTCGGCCGGCAGCGCCGCGGCATCAGGCAATCGCGTCTCGATCACCTTGCATTGCTGCAGATCGTTGCGGATGACGATGAAGTCGGTCGAGTTCATGGCGATGATCCTGATGCGGGCGCATCGTTGCGTCGATTGCCGGCCGTTTGCAACAGCAACTAAGTTTCAAACGCCGTTCGCTTCACCTTCACATGGCTCAGCCGAGCTGTCCCTCGCGGTAGAGGTCACGCAGCTTGCGCTTGAAGATCTTGCCGGTGGCCTCGCGCGGCAGCGCGTCCATGAAGCGGATGTCGCGCGGCACCTTGAAATTGGCGAGCTTGCCGCGCAGGAACTCCTGGATCGCCGCAACCGACAGCGTGCCGCCCGCTTCCGGCTCGACGCAGGCGAACAGCCGCTCGCCATACTCGTCGTCGGGAACGCCGAACACCGCGCAGTCGCGCACGCCGTCCATGCCGATCAGGGCATTCTCGATCTCGGCGGGATAGATGTTGACGCCGCCCGAGATCACCATGTCGCGCTTGCGGTCGCACAGGAACAGGTAGCCGTCGGCGTCGAGATAGCCGACATCGCCGACGCTGATCAGATCGTCGCGGTCGGCCTCGGCGCGCGCCTTGGCGTTGCCGTGGTAATCGAAATCCGAGATCGCGGTCTGGCGCATGAAGATCTCGCCGGGCTCGCCGACGTCGCATTGCGTGCCGTCGGGCCGGAATATCTTGACGATGCCGCCCTCGATGGCGCGGCCGACGGTGCCGGGCTTGGCCAGCGCCTCGGCCGATGAATGCCAGACCGGGATGCCGGTCTCGGTCGAGCCGAGATATTCGTTGATGACAGGTCCCCACCACTCGATCATCGCGCGCTTGACGTCGACCGGGCAGGGCGCCGCGCCGTGCACGATGAAGCGTAGCGACGACAGGTCGTAGCGGCGGCGCGTCTCCCCGGGCAGGCGCAGCAGCCGCACGAACATGGTCGGCACCATGTGCATGTGGGTGACGCGGTGGCGCTCGATCAGTTGCAGCAGATCCTCGGGATCGAACCGTGGCTCGAGCACGATCGCGCAGCCGCTGCGGAACGCGAGCATGCCGTAGGAGTGCGGCGCCGAATGGTACATCGGGCCGTTCATCAGGATCACCTGGCCCTCGTTCGGCTTGACGCCGTAGGTGAGGGCGCCGACGCGGGCGGCCGCCGCCTGCTGCTCGGGCCGCATCGGCTTGCGCTTGACGCCCTTCGGCAGTCCTGTTGTGCCCGAGGTGTAGAACATCGGCGCGGCGCCGATCGGTGCGTCGGTCAGCGGTTGATGCGTCTCACGCCAGATGTCCCAGTCGGTCATGCCGTCAGGCACCGTCGTGAGCGCCGGCGTCACGCCATAGGCGGCGGCGATCTCCGGTGGCGTGGTCACGACCAGCAGCTTGATCGCAGGCGGCAACCCGTCGCGGATCTGCGGCAGCAGATCGGCGTGGCAGACCAGCGTGTCGGCGCCGCTGTCAGTGAGGATGTAGGCGACCTCGTCGGCCTTCAGATGCCAGTTGATCGGCACCACCGGGCTGCCGAGCGCGGCCGAGGCCGCGACCACCTCGAACAGCGCGAAGTCGTTGCGCAGCATCATGCCGACCGGCTTGCCGCCCTGCACGCCGAGCGCGCGCAAGCCGGTAGCCGCCCGCGCGATGCGGGCGTGAATGTCGCCGTAGCTGATCTGTCGGTCGCCGCTGATGATCATACCGGGTCTCTCCAGGCGATCGTCCAGCGTCAGGCGCTGGCCCGAAGGAAATCGCTGCGGGCCTCGGTGTACTCCGCCTTCAGCCGCGCCACCAGTTCGGCGACCGGCGGGGCGTCGACGATCTGGCCGATGCCCTGGCCCGAGCCCCAGATGTCGCGCCAGGCCTTGGCCTTGGTGTTGCCGCCGGAGCCGAAATTCATCTTGGTCTTGTCGGCGACCGGCAGATTGGCGGGATCGAGGCCTGCCGCCGCGATCGACGGCCCGAGGTAGTTGCCGTGCACGCCCGTGAACAGGTTGGAGTAGACGATATCGTGGGCGGCAAACTCGGTCAGCGCCTGCTTGTACCTGATGTCGGCGTTGGCTTCCTCGGTGGCGATGAAACGGGTGCCGATATAGGCGAGATCGGCGCCGAGCGCGAGGGCGGACGCGATGCTCCAGCCGTCCGAGATCGCGCCCGACAGCAGGATCGTGCCCTTGAACCATTGCTTGACCTCGCGCACCAGCGCGAACGGCGACAGCGTGCCGGCATGGCCGCCGGCGCCGGCGCAGACCAGGATCAATCCGTCGACGCCCTGCTCGGCGGCCTTGCGCGCGTGCTTCACATTGATGACGTCGTGGAACACCACGCCGCCATAGGAATGCGCGGCCTCGACGATCTCGGACGGCGGGCGCAGCGAGGTGATGATGACAGGCACCTTGTGCTTCACGCAGGTTTCCATGTCGCGCATCAGGCGGTCGTTGGAGGCGTGGCAGATCTGGTTGACGGCGTAGGGCGCGACCTTCTTCTCCGGATGCAGCGCCTGGTACTCGCCGAGTTCGTTCTCGATCTGGGTCAGCCATTCGCCGAGCTTCTCGGCCGGGCGGGCGTTCAGCGCCGGAAACGAGCCGACGACGCCGGCCTTGCACTGCGCGATCACGAGCTCGGGCCCCGAGACGATGAACAGCGGAGAGCCGACGACCGGCAGTTCAAGCTTGTTGGCGAGCGAAGCAGGCAACGACATTCTTCGGATCCTCCATGGGTGGACCGCCCGGCCGGCAGCCGGAGCGGATCGCGATGTGTTGTGATGGCCGGAGCGGCGGCTCTCTCGGCGCGCCGCAATATAAGGCTGGACGGCCGCGTCATGGCGTTCAATATTGAACGACCAACTGGTCAATAGTGAACAAGGACGCAGGAGAGAACGGCATGGACTGGGATCTCTGCAAGACATTCGTCGCGGTGGCGGAGACGCGGAGCCTCGCCGGCGCGGCGCGGCGGCTGCGCATCAGCCATCCCACCATCGGCCGCAACGTCGCGGCGCTGGAGAAGCAGCTCGGCACCCGGCTGTTCGCCCGTTCCAATGACGGTTTGTCGCTGACGTCGCATGGCCGCAAGTTCCGCGAACATGCCGAAGCGATGGCGGCCGCGGCGCTGCGCGCGGAGGCGGCCGCCTCCGCCACCGGCGAGCAGGCGCGCGGCGTCGTCAAGCTGTCGATCGGCGCGACGCTGGCGGCGCATTGGCTGATGCCGCGGCTCGGGCCGTTCCTGCGCGATCACGCCAATATCCAGCTCGAGATCATCACCCATCCGTTTCCGGCAAGCGTCCGGCGGCGCGAGGCCGACGTGGTGCTGCGCCCGGTCGATGCCGGGGACGAGAACCTGATCGGGCGCAAGATCGGGCGGCTCGGCGCCGGCTTCTATGCATCGCGGCTCTACGCGGTCGGACGCAGGCTTCCGGAGCGGCCGGACGAGTGGCGGGGGCACAGCGTGATCGGGTTTGCCGACCAGGCCTCGAATGCGCGTCTGGCGCGCTGGAGCGATGTCATCACCCGGCAGGGCACGCTGGTGATGCGCTGTTCCTCGCAGGGCGACATGCTGGCGGCGGCGCGCGCCGGGCTCGGGATTTGCGCGCTGTCCTGCCTGGTCGGCGCCGACTATCCCGATCTGGTTCGGGTCGCTCCGCAAAAGCTCTCGAGCCTCTCCGACCTCTGGCTGCTCGCCCATCCCGATCAGGTCGAGCTTCCGTCAGTGCGGGCCGTGATCGGCTTCGTCACCGATTGCGCGCGCGAGGACCGCGTCAGGTTGCGGGGATAGGCCGTGCTCATAAATCCGAGATGTCTGCTTTGGAGAATAAAGCGGCCACGCGATCTAACCAGAGGGATGCCGCCTTGTGACCCAAAGCGGAAGTCGATCCCAAATCAATCGGAAGCCTACCGAAGAGGCGGCCCCACGACTTGCATGTGGTGCTTTGCCATCAGCTTCTGGTTCGTGTCGGCATCGACGCCTTGCCGCTCCGCGAACATCTTTTCGAACCCACCGGGCGTCACACCGAACAGCAATACACCGGGCTCCGTCCCGATGTTCTGAAACGTGTGCGGAGTAACGCGAGGAATGAAGACAAAGGCCCCGGCGGGCGCGCTCACAATACGTTCGCCCAGTTTGAAGTTGAACTGGCCGCTCACAACGTAACAAAACTCAGCTTCCATTCCGTGCAGGTGCGTAGGAGGGCCGCTCTTGGGTGCAATGGTTTGACGAAAGATGCCGAGCACACCCCCAGTTTCATCAGCCGTCGCCAACAGTTCGGTGAAATCTCCCTCGCGGCCTTGCTGTCCGCTGTAGCGGGATGCTTCGCCGGGCAGGACGATGAATGCCCCCTCAGCCGCAAAGACCGGGCGTGAGATGGAGGATAGAGCAAGGACGACAACAGCGGCGGCAAACAAATAAAGAAGGCCGAGACGTGTCTTCATGACTTTGGTGTGCATGGCAACCTCGCCTAGCTATGTGATGGTGTGCGAGCGAAACTAGAACGGTCGTTCGGCTTCCAATGCGTAAGTATAAGGCCAGTTCCTCTTCCTTCCTAACACTCAATGACCGCCTCCGATGCGCCTCCCAAGCTCGGCTTCTGGCCCTTCGCTTCCGCTAATGCAGTGCAGCGACATGTCAGGTCACTGGGGTAGACCGGAAGTTTGCATCCGAGTGCCAAACCGACGCGATTGGCCCAACTGAGACATTGGCAGTGCCCGAGCTATCGATGCTAAACTAAACCCAACAGAGGGATAGTTGGCATGCACCATGGACAGCCCAGTCAGACCGCTCGGGGTGCGGCCGCCCATCGCGCGATTCATCAGATATTAGAAGGCGGAGCTATCTTCAAAGATCCGTTTGCGTCGAGAATTTTGGACGAACGGACAGCGGTCTCCTTGAATGAAATGGCGGCCGACGAATCGCTGGGGCCAATGCGCTTGTTCATCGCCGCGCGCAGCCGGTTTTCCGAGGATGCCCTTGCAGCCTGCGTTGCGCGCGGCGTGCGGCAGATCGTTATACTCGGCGCGGGCCTCGATACGTTTTCCCTGCGCAACCCGTTTGCCCACGCCGGCGTTCGTGTGTTCGAAGTCGATTACCCCGCAACGCAGGCCTGGAAGCGCGAGCGGCTGAAGGAAGCGGGATTGCCGCTACCTGCCTCGCTCACCTTTGTACCCATCGACTTCGAACGGCAGAGCCTTGCCGAGGGATTGGCTGGTGCCGGCTTTCGTAGCGACTGCCCCGCCTTCTTCCAGTGGCTTGGCGTCGTTGTCTATCTTTCACGAGAAGCGATCCTGGTAACACTCGACGTCATCGCCAGCATTCCGGCATCCGCAGTGGTGTTCGAGTACACCGAGCCGTTTGAGAACCATTCTCCCGAGGGCCGCGCCCGTCTGATGGCAGCCGCCGAGCAGGCTGCGGCGCGCGGCGAGCCCTGGCTCTCCTTCTTCAATCCGACCGAACTTTCCGCCATCCTTCGCGGCAAGGGGTTTACCGATTTCGAAGATCTCCGTGTAGCCGAGATGGTAAAACGCTATCCCAGCGCGCTCGCGACAGGCCTCAGCATCAGCCCGGGCGGACACGTGGTGAGGGCTGAAAGAGCATTATGATGTAAAAAGGCCGCGGCATCGCCCGGGGCTTTTCGTTTGCCAGTGCCACAAGCGGCGATGTCCGATTCTGGCCCAAAGCTGCTGATCGGCTTGCTCGGCATTTACGTCGGCTGCTGGAGGGACACCGGACCAGCTCGCCGAGCTGTGACCGATGCAGACTTCTAAAAGGGGCCGCTTCTATGTTCGCTGTGTCGGCTCAAGTGGTCGAGTGCCTACCACAGCTATGCTGGATCTTATCAACCGGCATCTTCAATCGTCGAGTCTGCAACGGTAAGCCCAGCTGACCGATGATTTCATCCCAATCCGGAGCGCGCTGTCTTGCTTGCATCATTCGATCCGCTTGCGAACCTTTGGTCGTGGGCCTAGGGTCAGTGAGACGGATATTCGCGCTGGGTGATGTACGCTCTCGTGCGCCTGATTTTTTTGCAGCGAATTTGCGTATCCGTTGACGGTCACCCATTAGCTACCGGCCCAGAACGAACGCGCGGAAATGCGTTTTGGCGAGCCGGTTGTCGGCTGCGCAAGAACCAAGTCGTAAAAGCGCGCAAACTAGGGAGAGACCAATGAAACACGGACTCCTGGGGTTGTTGTTGGCATGCGCCTTGACCGCTCCCAGCTGGGGGGAAGAGGCGGAGAAACCCACAATTGTGCCGGTGACGAAGGCACCTTTTCACTTGTTCACGTTCCAGGATGACAACATGTCACTTGTAAGTGTGACGTTGCCTCCGGGCTTTTCGACGGGCTACCATTCGCACGATCAAGATCTGGTTTTCGTCATCACGGCCGGCGCAAAGATAAAAAACCAAGTCCTTGGCAAAGAGCCGGTAGAGCTAGAATTCAAGACAGGGGAGGTCCGTTTTGCTTCCTACACGAAGACCCCGGGCGTGCATCAACTCATCAATATTGAAAAGGACCATGCGATGCGGCTGCTGGCGTTTGCGATCGTCTATCCCGAACCGGGGCGTTACAGTGTCTCGACACGGCCCGCAAAGTACGAAGTGGCGCTGGATAACGATCGTGTTCGGGCTTGGCGGCTCAAGCTAAGCCCAGGTGAGAGTGCTCCGGCAATTCAGCAAACGTCTCCAGGTGCAAGGATCGTCGTTAGTGGCGGCACGGTGACCGAAAAAAGACCGGGGAAGCCGGATCAGCCACTGGTGCTGAACAATCACGACTTCATGGTGATGCCCGCCGAAGAGCGCGGCATTGAAAACAATGGAAGCAGTGCAGTAGAGCTGGTGGAGATCGAGCTGAAATAACCTGCTGCCTGCTCGCGGGCTGCTGCGCGTCAACAACCGTCGTTTCAGGCAAGTCGGCTTCTGGGCCCTTCGCGGACATTCAATCTGACATCGTTGATGTCTGCTTGTTAGGGCAATCCGGACCCCGCCATTTCCGCACGCTTGTACCGGATTTATGACTACGCACCCCAAAGCTAGAACGCATGCTCAGGCCCGCGCCCGCCACAGCGTCATCGCGAGCAGGATGAAGGCGGCGCAGGTCCACAGCGACTGCCAGTTCTCCGGCCCTTCGTTGAGCACCGTATAGATTGCCGCGGCAAGGTAAATGCCGGCAAACATCGGCTCCGCCAGAGGGCGGCTTCCCTTCGCGGGGGGATTGAGCAGCGCTATGGCTGCAAAGGGCACCGCCGCCATCGTGAGAGGCGCGAATGGAAAATCGATGAAGCGCGGGTCGAAGATGAGGCCGAGCGCGGTCGCCGTGGCGATCACCGCGGTGACCATCAAGGCCAATCCGTGCATCGTCACCAGCATCGATTCAGTGTGGTAGCCCTTCGGACCCAACAGTTCCGCAAAGCTGGGCGGTGCGCGACCCGATACCAAGGCGTTGGCACCGAACACCGGCGACGCCGTTGCCGCCACGAGAAGCGCGCCCCACACCAGCCAGCCTCCGGTTCCGTAGCTTTCATAGACCAGTCGTTGCGCCGCGACCCCGAACAGGATTCCGCCTGTGGTCGCCGAGAGCCCGACCGCCAGCCATGGCACGAGCGTGGATTCCATTGGCTCCCTCGGCTTGCGGTGCAAGGTCAGCCATGCTGCGCCGAACACCAGGATTGCCAGCGCCATTCCGCCGCTCATCTGCAGTTTCCAGTACGGGAAATTGCTGATCGGCACGCCGGCCGGATATTTCAGCGTTCGCTGTTCGGAATCGAACAGGCCCCAGGAGCCGCCGACCGTGCCCTCGATCTCGCGCTTCCACCCTTCGTCATAGGCCTCGAACAGGTTGACGCGGAAGTGCTCGCGCCGCGCCAGGTCGAGCACCTCCGCGACCACGCGCGCCTGATTGGTGCGCGACGGCAGCGCGGACTCGCGCATCCGCCCCTCGCTCGGCCAGCCGACTTCTCCGATAAAGATTTCCTTGCCCGGGAACGCCGCCGCGACCTGCTTGCGAATCTCGTCCGCGTGCGCGGCGGCCAAATCCGCCCGGATTGGAATATTCTCCCAATAGGGCAGGATGTGAATCGTGACGAAGTCGACGGCGTCGGAAAGTTCGCGATTGCTCAGCCAGAACTCCCAGACCTCGGCATAGGTGACGGGGACGGCGACCTGCGCCTTGATCGAGCGGATCAGGGCAGCGAGGTCGGACGCCGCCATTTCCTTGCGCAACAGGACCTCGTTGCCGACCACGAGTGCGATGATCGTGTCCGGATATTCCCTGGCGAGACGGATCGCCGTTTCGACCTGCGTTGCATTCTTCTTCCGGTCCCGATCGAGGAAGATGCCCTGAATGACTTTCAGTCCTGCCTTGGCCGCAAGTCCGGGAATCTGGTCGAGGCCGAGGTCGGTCGCGTAGGTGCGGATGCAGTGGGATATCTTGGCAAGTTGCGCGAGATCTTCCGCGATCTGTTCCGGCGAGACCTGCGTCGCCGGCGAAAGTGATGTTTGATTGTTGCGGAACGGCGCGTACGAGATGCACTGGACTTTGTCGTTCGGATCGATCGGTGCGCGCGGCAGGTTGACCGGGATGCCGAGCCACCACCACGTCGCGGCGATCGCACCCAGGGATATCAGCAGAAGCGTCAGCGGGGTACGGAACGATACCAGGTCCGTCCTCCTTGCAGGAAGGATGTGCTTAGCGGCGAAATGGGCGAGGTCGGCAAATTGAATAAGTATTCGTCTGCTGATGCTATAGCATGCGATCGCGCAGTCGCAGTGTTTTTATCAACGGCCTACTTCGCGCTCGCGATCACGCCTTCGCGATTCCTGAGCACGCGATAATACGCCCACCACAGATGTGCGGCAGCGCCACGCAGCGGCCGCCACGGCTCGGCAAGCGGCGCCATCTGCTTCGGCGTCGGCCGCTCCTTCAGCCCGAGCCCGACCTTGACCGCTTCCTGCACGGCGAGGTCGCCGGCGGGCCACGCATCGCCGTGGCCGAGGCAGAACAGCAGATACACGTCGGCGGTCCATGGGCCGATCCCAGGCAGCGCGGTCAGCGTGTTGTGCGCCGCATCGGCCTCCTCGTTGGCGAGCACGTCGAGGTTCAGCCGCTCCTCGGCGAGCTCGCGGGCGATGTGTTTGAGCGTCTTGATCTTGGCAGCGGACAATCCGAGCCGGCCGAGCCGGTCGGCGCGCGCCTTGCGGATGGCATCATGGTGGAACGGGTCGAACGCCTGGCTGACGCGCCCCCAGATCGCGGCAGCACTCGCGGTCGACAGCTGCTGGCCGCAGATGATCGCGGCAAGTCCCGCAAACCCGGGCTCGCGCTGCCGGATCGCCGGCATGCCGGTCGATTCGAGGATCGGGCGCAGGCGGCGATCCTGGTCGACCAGTTTGTGGATGGCGTCGTCGAGGTCGGCCTGGGTTTCGAGATGGATCAGCATTGCGGGATCGTTTTGACTCGTCATGCGCGGGCTTGCCGCCTCTGCTAAAGCTCCGGCGGGCCTGGATGCGCGGGCCTCGGCGAAGCCTTGGCGTAGCCGGGACCCGCGCATCCATCTCCTATCGTAACAGAGTCTTCTCCAGATGGATTGCCGGATCGAGCCCGGCAATGACGTGCGATCAACAACGATGCCACCCGTTTTCCGCTTCGCCCCGAGTCCGAATGGCTATCTCCATCTGGGCCATGCCTATTCGGCACTGCTCAATCACGATCTCGCGCGGCAGTCGGGCGGACGCTTGCTGCTGCGGATCGAGGACATCGACGCGACGCGCTGCCGGCCGGAATTCGAGCAGGCGATCTACGAGGACCTCGCCTGGCTCGGCATCAGCTGGGAGACCCCGGTGCGGCGGCAGTCGGAGCATTTTGCCGCCTATGGCACCGCGATCGACCGGCTGTCGGCGCAGGGGCTGGTCTATCCGAGCTTCGAGAGCCGCGCCGAGATCGCGCGACTGGTCGCCGAACGCGAGGCCGGTGGCGCCTGGCCGCGCGACCCGGACGGTGCGCCGCTTTACCCGGGGGCGGCGAAATCACTGTCGGCCGGGGAGCGCGACCGGCTGATCGGGCAGGGCGCGCCGTTCGCGCTGCGACTCGACATGGCCTCAGCCGTCGCCCGCGCCGTCGGCCTATCCTGGCAGGAAGCGGGCGAGGGACCGGCCGGCGAGCGCGGAGACGTCGCGGCCCGGCCCGAGGCCTGGGGCGACGTGATCCTGGCCCGCAAGGAAACCCCAACCAGCTACCATCTCTCGGTCGTGATCGACGACGCCCTGCAAGACGTCACCGATGTGGTCAGGGGCGTTGACCTGTTCTGGTCGACCAGCGTGCATCGGCTGTTGCAGGACCTGCTTGGCTTGCCCGCGCCGGTCTACCGGCACCATGCGCTGATCTTGGACGCGGCCGGGCAAAAACTGTCGAAATCAACCCAGGCGACCGGGCTACGCGAGCTGCGGGCAGACGGGGCCAGCCCGACCGACATCAGACGTCTGGTCGGTTTGGTGTAGTCCGCCACCAAGGTGCGGCGCTCCTCTTCTTCTCGCGGAGACGAGGGGACCTGTGTGATTTCTGAATAATAGAAAAATACCGCCGATTTGCCCGGCATGTCAAGTTGCGGCGTCGGACGCCGGCGGCCGCCGGCTCCTTTGCATGGGGTTGTTTTCGACATTTTGGCTGGAGGCCCCCTGCGATAGCGCTGCTCTTGCAGGCGAGGGCGCCGCAAGTGGATGGACCGCTTACCATCATCCTGATTTGCCTTGGCTCCTCCCAAACAGCGCCGTGACTCTGCCACTCCTGGCATGCCATGTTGCCTCCGGGGCGGGGTCACGGAGATCATGGCGACATCATCGCGCGGAAGGCGCAGCAAGCGGCGAGCAAAGGGCGCGCCGTCGAAGACCCGCGCCGCCAAGACCCGCAAGGCCAAGACTCGCAAGACCAAGCCGGCGGCCAAGCCGCGCCACACGCGGGCCGCGCCAAAGACATTAGCCAAGTCCGGAGCTAAGTCCGGCCCCGGCATGGTCGAGACCGCGCTCGCCGCCTTTGCCCATGAGGTGCGGACGCCGCTGACCGGGATCCTTGC
Source organism: Bradyrhizobium sp. INPA03-11B (assembly GCF_040446015.1). NCBI lineage: Bacteria > Pseudomonadati > Pseudomonadota > Alphaproteobacteria > Hyphomicrobiales > Nitrobacteraceae > Bradyrhizobium > Bradyrhizobium sp. INPA03-11B. The sequence continues at coordinate 135,182 of NZ_JASGSR010000002.1, read as the reverse complement.
GATCAGCAACCTGCTCGCGACATCGGAGCTCGGCGAGCGCGAGCGGCGATGGGTCGATACCATCAGGGCCGGCGCCGAACACCTGGCGAGCCTTGCGACCCTGTTCGTCGATGCCGCCCGCAGCGAGGGGCCGGGGCTTGAGATCCGGCAGGACTTCTTCGACCTGCGCACGCTGGCGCGCCATGCCGGAGATTCGCTGGCCGGCCGGGCGGCAGCCAAGGGATTGCGGGCCTCGGTCGAGATATCCAGCAAGCTGCCCGCCTTCGCAGTCGGCGATCCCGTCCGGCTGCGCGCGGCGTTGGAAAACCTGATCGACAACGCCGTCAAGTTCACCGAGCAGGGCAGCATCGAGCTGCGCGTCGCGCCGGTGCCTGCGGCCAAGAACGCGGCGAAGCGACGGGCGGACGGTAGGATCGGCGTCGCCTTTGCGATCTCCGACAGCGGCATCGGCCTGACGCTATCGGAGGTCAAGCGCCTGTTCCGGCCGTTCTCGCAGGCCAATGTCTCGATCGCCGCGCGGTTCGGCGGCTCCGGGCTCGGCCTGTCCTCAGTCAAGCAGCTTGCGCGCGCCATGGGCGGCGACGTCGTCGCGGCCCAGCGCTCAGGAGGTGGCACCACCTTCACGCTCAACGTGGTGCTGGTTGCAGCCGAAGGACCGGCCGGCGCGCCCGCGAGCGAAGGCACGGCGGCAGCGTCATCGCAGGGGCTGCGGCTGCTCAGCGTCGAGGACAATCCGTTCGGCCGCGTCGTGCTCAACACGATCCTGACCGAACTCGGTCACCGCGCCGAATTCATCGGTCAGGGCGAGGGCGCGGCCGACAGGCTCCGACAGGGCGCTTTCGACGCCGTGCTGATGGACATGGTGCTGCCCGGCATCAGCGGCGTCGAAGCCATCAAGCGCATCCGCGCGCTGCCGCCGCCGCACGGCCGTATCGTGATCGTCGGGATCTCCGGCCGCGCCGAGGACGAAGCCGCGGCGCGCGCCGCCGGCGCCGACGCCTTCCTGGTCAAGCCTGTGTCTCCGCGGGCGCTCGCGACTGCGCTGCATGAAGCGACACGCCGTGCGGCAGCCGCGACTTGATGATCGCCGCGTTCAATTCGCCGCCGAACACGAAGATCGCGGCGATGAAATACAGGAACACCAGCGCGATGATCACCGAGGCCAGCCCCGCATACATCGTCACGTAGTTGTTGGCGAAGCGCGCCAGGTACATGCCGAAGCCGATGCCCGAGAGCAGCGACGCCGCCACGGTGAAGATGATGCCGGGCAGGATCTGGGTGAAGCCGCGGCGGCCGGCCGGCAGCCAGGCATGCAGGATGAACAGCGCGACGACCAGCGCCAGTATCGTGATGCCGTAGCGGGCGGTGTTGAGCAGGCTCTCGTTCGACTCGACGAAGAACGGGATATAGCGCCGCGCCGCCTCGATGATCAGCGGCCCGAGCACGATCAGGAAGGCCATCGCGAGCGAGGTGAACGCCGCGACCAGCGTGTAGCCGATCGATTCCAGCCGCAGCCAGTACCAGCGCCGCGGCTCGATCACGGCATAAGCGCGGTTCAGCGCCACCCGCAGCGCCTCGACGCCGTTGGAGGCGAAGTACACCGCGAGCACCGCGCCGATGGTCAGGATATCGCCCCGGGTGTTGGTCAGCACGTCGTGGATCTGGCCGGACAGCGCCTCGGCGACCTGCTGCGGCCAGACCTGCAGCAACAGTCCGACGGCCTGGTCGGCGAGCTGCTTGGAGCCGAAGAAGCCGGCCACCGACGTCAGCACGATCAGGAACGGAAACAGCGCCATCAGGGTCGACAGCGCGATGTGGCTCGCGATCGCCCAGCCGTCATCGGCGAGGAACGTGTAAAAGGCATCCATCACGACGTGGGTGACGTAACGAAGCTGCTTCACATTCCACCCGGCATTGTCGAAAACGGCTCGGTCCGAGAACGGACCCAGCATCTGATATTACGCACTGAAAAGCCAGTTGGTTGCATCGGCCGCCTGTGTGGAAGTCCGCGTCGTGCGGTGTTATGTACCGCAGATGACATCTCTTCTCAGCACGATCATTCTTCCCATCGCCGTCGGCGCCGTCGCGCTGGTGCTCCTGCTCGGCCTCATCAACATGATGAAGGGCGGCTCGCCGAATACGTCGCAGAAGCTGATGCGGCTGCGCGTGCTGCTGCAGTTCGTCGCCATCGTCATCGCGATGCTCGCGGTCTGGGCGATGGGGCGATAACGGCGATGCGCAAACCTTAGGAGATCACGGCCATGGTCGTTCTCAATCGGATCTACACGCGCACCGGCGATGACGGCACCACCGCGCTCGGCTCCGGCGAGCGGCGGCCGAAATACGATCTGCGGGTTGCCACCTATGGCACCGTCGACGAGACCAACGCCGCGATCGGCGTGGTGCGGCTGCATCTGGCTGATAGTCCCGAGGTCGATGCGATGCTCGGCCGGATCCAGAACGATCTGTTCGATCTCGGCGCCGACCTTGCGGTGCCCGAGCGCGAGGGCAAGGCCGAACGCCTGCGCGTGCTGGCGAGCCAGGTCGAGCGGCTCGAGCGCGACATCGACCACCTCAACGACCAGCTCGCGCCGCTGACCTCGTTCGTGCTGCCCGGCGGCACGCCTGCCGCCGCATATCTGCATCTCGCCCGGACGATATGTCGCCGCGCGGAACGGATGATGGTGGAACTCGCCGCCCGGCCCGACGAGCCGGTCAACGCCGCTGGTATTCAGTATATGAACCGCCTGTCGGATTTCCTGTTCGTTGCCAGCCGCTTCCAGAACAATAAGGGGGCGGGAGACGTGTTGTGGGTGCCGGGCCAGAACCGTTAGACTGGCTCAAAACCGGGTGACGGTTTTTTGGCTTTGGCGCGTTGACCAGGGGAAAACGGACCTTTAGGTTCCGCGCCAGCCAACCGAAACCCATAAAATCAAAGCGAAAGAGGATCGATGAAGGTTCTTGTGCCGGTAAAGCGGGTCGTCGACTACAACGTCAAGGTCCGCGTCAAGAGCGACGGGACGGGCGTGGAGCTCGCCAACGTCAAGATGTCGATGAACCCGTTCGACGAGATCGCCGTCGAGGAAGCGCTGCGGCTGAAGGAAGCCGGCAAGGCGACCGAAGTGGTGGTGGTATCGATCGGACCGGCGCAGGCCTCCGAGACCATTCGCACCGGACTCGCGATGGGCGCCGACCGCGGCGTCCTGGTCAAGGCCGAAGGCAATGTCGAACCGCTCGCGGTTGCCAAGATCCTGAAGGCGGTGGTCGAGGCGGAGCAGCCCGGCCTCGTCATTCTCGGCAAGCAGGCGATCGACGACGACTCGAACCAGACCGGCCAGATGCTGGCCGCGCTGCTCGGCTGGTCGCAGGCGACCTTCGCCTCCAAGCTCGAGGTTGAAGGATCGGACTTCAAGGTCACGCGCGAAGTCGACGGCGGCCTGCAGACCATCAAGCTGAAGGGCCCGGCGATCGTCACCACTGACCTGCGCCTCAACGAGCCGCGCTATGCGTCGCTGCCCAACATCATGAAGGCGAAGAAGAAGCCGATCGACGACAAGAGCGTCGCTGACTACGGCGTCGATGTGACGCCGCGTCTGGAAGTGCTGAAGACCGCGGAACCGGCAGGCCGCAAGGCGGGCGTCAAGGTCAAGGACGTCGCCGAACTCGTGAACAAGCTCAAGACCGAAGCCGGGGTTCTCTGATGACGACGCTGTTGATTGCTGAACACGACCACGAGACCCTGAAGGACTCGACCAACAAGGCGCTGACCGCGGCGAGCCAGCTCGGCGGCGACGTGCATGTGCTGGTCGCCGGTGGCGGCCAGGGCACCAAGGCGGCGGCGGAAGCAGCTGCCAAGCTTGCCGGCGTCAGCAAGGTGCTGGTGGCCGAAGGTCCCGCCTATGAGCACGACCTTGCCGAGCCGCTGGCTGCGCTGATCGTCGCGCTGGCACCGGGCTACGACGCCTTCGTCGCGCCCGCGACCTCGCGCTTCAAGAACGTGATGCCGCGCGTCGCAGCGCTGCTCGATGTCATGCAGGTCTCCGAGATCATCAAGGTCGTCGCGCCCGACACCTATGAGCGGCCGATCTACGCCGGCAACGCGATCCAGACCGTGAAGTCGAAGGACGCCAAGAAGGTGATCACGGTCCGCACCTCGACCTTCGCCGCCGCCGGCGAGGGCGGCAGCGCGGCGATCGAGAACGCCGCTTCGGCCGCCGATCCGGGCCTGTCCACCTTCGTCGGCGAGGAAGTCGCCAAGAGCGACCGTCCGGAACTGACCTCGGCCAAGATCATCGTCTCGGGCGGCCGCGCGATGCAGAGCCGCGAGAACTTCGCCAAGTACATCGAGCCGCTCGCCGACAAGCTCGGCGCCGGCGTCGGCGCCTCGCGCGCCGCGGTCGATGCCGGCTATGCGCCGAACGACTGGCAGGTCGGCCAGACCGGCAAGGTGGTGGCCCCGGAACTCTATGTCGCGGTCGGCATCTCCGGTGCGATCCAGCATCTGGCCGGCATGAAGGACTCCAAGGTGATCGTCGCCATCAACAAGGATGAGGACGCGCCGATCTTCCAGGTCGCCGATTACGGCCTGGTCGCCGACCTCTACCAGGCGGTTCCGGAGCTCACCGAAGCGCTCGGCAAGCTCGGAAAGTAAGCGACAAGACACCGGCCGGATGGCTAAGCTCCGGCCGGTGTTATAATTTTCGAGGCAATGATCCGGAAACGTTTTTCCGGAAGGATCGTGCCCGACAGGGGGAAATGGGATCCTTGTGTGGTGACCTGTCATCACATCATGGTCCCGGGAACGTTTTCCGGCGGATTGGGCAACCCGGAAGGCTTCGCTTCGGGTATCGTTGGGATTGGGCAGGCGCGACATGCGCGCCGTTCCGGTGGATGACAAGATGACGGTGGCAATCAAAAAGGTCGGCGTGATCGGTTCGGGCCAGATGGGCAATGGCATTGCCCATGTGGCGGCGCTGGCCGGCTTCGACGTGGTGCTCAATGACGTGTCCGGCGACCGGCTGAAGTCGGCGCTGGCGACCATCAACGGCAATCTGACCCGCCAGGTCGCCAAGAAGGCGATCGGCGAGAGCGAGCGCAAGCAGGCGCTCGACCGCATCACCTCGTCCGAGACGCTCGATGCGCTGGCCGATTGCGATCTCGTGATCGAGACCGCGATCGAGAAGGAAGAGACCAAGCGCAAGATATTCCATGAGGTCTGCGCGGTGCTGAAGCCGGAAGCGATCGTCGCGACCAACTCGTCGTCGATCTCGATCACGCGGCTCGCCGCCTCGACCGACCGCCCGGAGAAATTCATCGGCATTCATTTCATGAATCCGGTGCCGGCGATGGAGCTGGTCGAGCTGATCCGCGGCATCGCCACCGACGATGTGACCTTCGACACCGCCAAGGCGTTCGTCGCCAAGCTCGGCAAGCAGGTCGCGGTGTCGGAAGATTTCCCCGCCTTCATCGTCAACCGCATCCTGCTGCCGATGATCAACGAGGCGATCTACACGCTGTATGAAGGCGTCGGCAACGTCGAGGCGATCGATGCCGCGATGAAGCTCGGCGCGCACCATCCGATGGGCCCGCTCGAGCTCGCCGATTTCATCGGCCTCGACACCTGCCTGTCGATCATGCAGGTGCTGCACGAGGGGCTCGCGGACTCCAAGTACCGGCCGTGCCCGCTGCTGGTGAAGTACGTCGAGGCCGGCTGGCTCGGACGCAAGTCCCAGCGCGGCTTCTACGACTACCGCGGCGACAAGCCGGTTCCGACGCGGTAAGGGCCAACGTTCCTCCACTCATTCGCTCAGGCGGCATCCCGCGCGCTTCAGCATGTCGCGGATGATGAGCGGCGTTGCAGGCGTCTCGGTGGCGCCGTTCCCGGCACTTGACGATGCGTCAGCCTGACGCGGCGATCCATTACCCAAGCATTAACTTTCGCGCGCTACCTAAAGTCGAACTTGGGAGTACCGCGTATGGACACGATGAGCATGGTCGCCAGCATCCTCTCGATGCAGCAGGGCAATCTGCAGGGTGAGATCGCAACCCGCGTGACCAAGCAGAACCTCGACGCGGAAAAGTTCGCGGTTCAAACCCTCCTCGGCAGCCCCTCCACCGCGAACCTGGCACCTGGCGTCGGCGGCAACCTCAACGCCATTGCCTGAGTTCACCCCTCAGCTATTCGCGTCATTGCGAGCGAAGCGAAGTAATCCATCGCGCCGCCGGCGGAAACGTGGATTGCTTCGTCGCTACGCTCCTCGCAATGACGGGGCAAGCGCCTGACCGGCCCCAAAAAGACCGCTAGAACCCCGCCGCGGCAGGCTGTAGCGCCGCCTTCACTAGCTTGATCGCATCGTCGCTCGCCCATTCGGCGGGACCGGCGATATTGGCGATTTCGCAGCCCTTGCCGTCGACCAGCACCGAGGTCGGCATGCCCAGCGCCTTGCCTATGTTCTTAAGGTCCTGAAAGACCTTGGCTTTCTGGTCGCTGAAATAATCCAGCTTGGTCAGATTGGCCTCTTTCAGGAAGTTCTTCGGCTTGTCCGGGTCGCGGGTGTCGATGTTGATCGCGACCACCTCGAAATCCTTGCCGCCGAGCTTGGTCTGCAGGCTGTCGAGCGCCGGCATTTCCTTGCGGCAGGGCACGCACCAGGTCGCCCACAGATTGACCAGCACAGTCTTGCCGCGCCAATCCGACAGCTTCTTCGGCTGACCGTTGGCGTCCTCGAAGGTCAGGTCGGGCAGCCGCAAGGGGGTGGTCGCCATGGTCAGCGCCGCGACCTCGCCATGGGCGAGCGGGGCGATTTTCTTGGCCAGATCCACCGCGCTGTTGCAGGCGATGTCGCCGCCCGCGGGATGCCTGAGGCTGGAGACCCCGATATAGCCGAGCACGGCCCCAACCAGCACGGCGCCGATCACCAGCGGGATACGCCGCTTGGCCGTCGGCTTGGCGGTCGATTCAGATGGGGTCGTCTCGGGCATATCGTTTGTCATCCTGGGTCAGATACGGCTATGCAGTGCTGGAGCATGATCCGGAAAAGTGCGAAGCGGTTTTCCGAAAAGATCATGCTCATACAACAAGCTAATACGTCCGGAACCGCCATGCTGTTTCGCCGCTACGGCCAATGAAACAGCAGGGCCTGCAATACAAATTCGTGAGCGAGATGTCATGAGCAACAAGATGTGGGGCGGCCGGTTCTCGGAGCGTCCCGACGCGATCATGGAGGAAATCAACGTCTCCATCGACGTCGACCGGCACCTTTACGCCCAGGACATTGCTGCGTCCAAGGCCCACGCCGCGATGCTCGCCGCGCAAGGCATCATCACGTCAGCTGATGCGAAAAATATCGGTAAAGGTCTAGACACGATTTTGTCAGAAATCGGCAAGGGCGGTTTCGACTTCAAGCGCGCGCTCGAGGACATCCATATGAATGTCGAGTCGCGGCTGTCCGAGCTGATCGGGCCTGCCGCAGGCCGGCTGCATACCGCGCGGTCGCGCAACGACCAGGTCGCGACCGATTTCCGACTCTATGTCCGCGACACCATCGATGAGACGAATGCGGCGCTGGCCGCGTTCCAGCAGGCGCTGGTCACCCGCGCGCTGGAGCATGCCGGAACCGTGATGCCGGGCTTCACCCATCTGCAGACCGCGCAGCCCGTGACCTTCGGCCATCATCTGCTGGCCTATGTCGAGATGGCCGGCCGCGACCGCGGCCGCTTTATCGATGCGCGCAAGCGGCTGAACGAATCGCCGCTGGGCGCCGCCGCGCTTGCCGGCACCTCGTTTCCGATCGATCGTGCGGCGACCGCCAAGGCGCTCGGCTTCGACCGGCCGATGGCCAATTCGCTCGATGCGGTATCCGACCGCGATTTCGTGCTGGAGACCTTGTCGGCGGCCGCGATCTGCGCGGTGCACATGTCGCGCTTTGCCGAGGAGATCGTGATCTGGACCTCGCCCTTGGTCGGTCTCGTCAAGCTCAGCGACAAATTCACCACCGGCTCGTCGATCATGCCGCAGAAGCGCAATCCGGACGCCGCCGAGCTGGTGCGCGCCAAGACCGGCCGCGTGATCGGTGCGCTCACTGCGCTGCTGATCGTGATGAAGGGCCTGCCGCTCGCCTATCAAAAGGACATGCAGGAGGACAAGCAGGGTGCCATGGAGGCGTTCGAGGCGCTGTCGCTCGCGATCCGCGCCATGACCGGTATGGTCGAGGATCTGGTGCCCGATGAGACGAAAATGAAGGCCGCCGCCGGCGAGGGCTATGCCACCGCGACTGACCTGGCCGACTGGCTGGTGCGCACCCTGAAAATGCCGTTCCGCGACGCCCATCATGTTACCGGGCGGATCGTCGGCCTGGCCTCCAAGCAGGGCGTCGCGCTGCACGAGCTGCCGCTTGCGGCCATGCAGGAGGTCGAGCCGAAGATTACCGCTGAGGCGCTGAAGGTGCTCAGCGTCGAATCCTCGGTGAAGAGCCGGACCTCGTTTGGCGGCACGGCGCCGAAGAATGTGATGGCGCAGGCCAAAGCCTGGGCCAAGCGGCTGGAAAAAGAGCGAAAATTGGGCTGAACCAGAAAATTTGGCCGTGATTTCTCAGCGCTCCGCCTCTCGCCAGAGCACGCCAATGTTTGTATGGTGCCGCCCGAATTGGGGAATTCGTCGTGATTAGCAAGAACCGCCTGACCCCCTCGGGATGGGCCATCATTGTGCTGAGCGTGTCAGCGCTTGCGCTCGGCGGCTGTGGCCGCAAGGGACCGCTCGACCTGCCGCCGACCGCGAACGCCGCGCCGGGCGCAGCACCGAGCGACACCGAGAGCGAGCGGGCGGCGCAGCCCAGCGTGTTCAATCCGACCTATGGCTCGGAGGCCGCGCCGGCCGCGACGCGTGGCAATAAACGGCCCTTCGTCCTCGATCCGTTGCTCGGCAATTAGTATCTCGAGCATGATCCGGAAAAGTGCGAAGCGGTTTTCCGAAAAGGTCATGCTCAAACAATAAAGCGTGTCATGAACCATTTCGACTATCGCAACGGCGTGCTGCATGCCGAGGCGGTCAATCTCATTGAGCTGGCGGAAGCCGTCGGCACGCCGTTCTACTGCTATTCGACGGCGACGCTGGAGCGGCACTACCGGGTCTTCACCGAGGCCTTCGCGGGCGAGAAGGCGCTGGTCTGCTACGCCATGAAGGCGAACTCCAACCAGTCGGTGCTGCGCACGCTGGCCAAGCTCGGCGCCGGCGCCGACGTGGTGTCCGGCGGTGAATTGAAGCGGGCGCTGGCGGCCGGCATTCCGCCGTCGAAGATCCTGTTCTCCGGCGTTGGCAAGACCGAAACCGAGCTGCGCGCAGCGCTCGCCGCGGACATCCTCTGCATCAACATCGAGTCCGAGCCGGAGCTCGAGATGCTGTCGCGCCTTGCGGTCGAGATGAAGACGACCGCGCGGATCTCGGTGCGGGTCAATCCCGACGTCGATGCCGGCACCCATGCCAAGATCTCGACCGGCAAGTCGGAGAACAAGTTCGGCATTCCGATCGCGCGTGCCCGCGAGGTCTATGCCCGCGCGGCGAAGCTGCCGGGCATCAAGGTCACCGGCACCGACGTGCATATCGGCAGCCAGATCACCGATCTCGGCCCGCTGGAAGTCGCCTTCCGGCTGCTCGCCGAATTCGTGCAGACGCTGCGCGCCGACGGCCACGACATCTCGCACATCGATTTCGGCGGCGGCCTCGGCATTCCCTATTACATGGACCGCGCTGCGCCGCCGGCGCCCGATGCCTATGCCGCGATGGTCAAGCGCGTCACGCACAATCTCGGCTGCACGCTGATGTTCGAGCCGGGCCGCCTGATCGTCGGCAATGCCGGCATCCTGGTCAGCCGCGTGATCCATGTGAAGCCCGGCGAGGCCAAGAACTTCGTCATCATCGACGCTGCGATGAACGATTTGATCCGGCCGACGCTTTATGAAGCGCATCACGACATCCTGCCGGTGCGCGAGCCGGCCGCGGGCACGCCGACCATGGTCGCCGACGTGGTCGGTCCGGTCTGCGAGACCGGCGACTATCTCGCGCTCGACCGCGCGCTGCCGCAGCCCAAGGCCGGCGATCTCCTCGCGATCATGACCGCGGGCGCCTATGGCGCGGTGCAGTCCGGCACCTACAACACGCGGCCGCTGGTGCCGGAGGTGCTGGTCAAGGACGACCAGTACGCCGTGGTCCGCCCGCGCATCGACGTCGACGCGCTGATCGCGATGGACAAGCCGGCGCCATGGCTGTGAGCCGCTAGCGGCGCGTCATATTCGGTGTCGTCCCTGCGAAAGCAGGCTGCGCTTGCCCGGGACGACGGCGTTTGTTTCTTCGACGACGCTTATTTGGCTGCGTGACTGCCACCCTTGCCGCAACTCACGATCACGCCCGCGGCTTTCTCGATCGGCTTGATCGCCGCGGTGAAATCCGACTCCGGTCCCTCGTCGCGGATGATGACCTCCCAGAGCCGGCCGACTGCCTCGGCAACTTCCATCGACAACCCGAGCGCGCGCATTTCCTCGACGGCAAGGCGCACGTCCTTGACCATCAACCCGGTGGCGAAGCCGAAGTCGAAGCTGCGCGGCAAGACCGAGCGCGGAAACTTGTCGCGGCTCGCGGTGTTCAGCCCGGAGCCCGCATTGATGACGTCGATCATCACGGCCGGATCGAGCCCGGACTTCACGCCCATCACGACAGCCTCGGACGTTGCGACCATCGCGGTCGCGGAGAGGAAGTTGTTGGCGAGCTTCATGGTCTGGCCGGAGCCAGGCTTGGTGCCGATGAAGAACACCTTGCCGATCACGTCGAGCGCGCCCTTGACCAGTTCGAAATCGGAGCGCGGGCCCGACGCCATCACCGCCAGCGTGCCCTTCTCGGCGCCGGAGACGCCACCGGAGACCGGGCTGTCGATCTGCACGATGTTCTTCTTCGCCAAGAGATCGTGGATCTTCACGGCCATCCGCGAGCCGACGGTGGAGAGATCGATGAAGCGCTTGACGCGCGTGCCCTCGATCACGCCGCCCGGGCCGGTCGCGACCTCGAGCGAAGCCTGCAGTGAGGGCAGGCTCGCCATCACGGTCTCGACGCGGTCGGCGATGTCCTTCGGCGACGATGCTGCCGCAGCGCCGAGCGCAACCAGCCTGTCGCGCGCGTCCTTGCTGGTGTCGAACACGGTGAGCTTGTGGCCGGCCTCGATCAGCCGGCGCGCCATCGGGAAGCCCATCTTCCCGAGGCCGATGAATCCGATTTCCATGGGTCGTTTCCTTTTCTTCGTTATGCGGCGAAGTCGCGTGCCCCGCATTCAATGTCGTCCCGGCGAAGGCCGAGACCCATTACCACCGCGGCTGATTTTGTGCTCCGCTGGAGCCCCAGCATGTTCTCACCACGAAGGCTTGTGGTTATGGGTCCCAGCCTTCGCCGGGACGACGATGCGGAGGCAGCCGGGCCTCACGCCTTGTCGAGCTCGGCGAACACCTCGCGCGCGATGCGGAAGCTGTCGACGCCGGCCGGGATGCCGGCATAGATCGAGACCTGCATGAAGATCTCGCGGATCTCGTCGCGCGACACGCCGTTGGTCAGCGCGCCCTTGATGTGCGCTTTCAGTTCGTGCGGCCGGTTCAGGATCGAGATCATGGCGAGGTTGAGCATGCTGCGGGTCTTGCGCGGCAGCTCCTCGCGGCCCCAGACCGCACCCCAGCAATATTCCGTGACGAGTTCCTGGAACGGCTTGTTGAAGCCGTCCGAGTTCTTCAGCGCATTGTTGACATAGGCCTCGCCGAGCACCGCTTTGCGGATCTCGAGCCCCTTGTCGTGCGTTTTTTGGTCCATATCGTTTCCTCATGCGTTAAGGCGTTGGTTCGGCCGGGACGTTACGGGGTCGAACCGCCGCAGTCACGCCTTCGTGTTATGCGTAATTCCCGGTGTGGGTTACGCCCCGGAACGGGTGCCTCAAAGCCGCCGCCGTGCTAGGCTGACCTGCCGGCTACCCCGGAGATTTTATTGAGCGGAGCCAACATCGACCCGTCTGACAGCCCGTCACGCGCCGTCCGCGACAGCGAAGCGATCGCGCGGCTGAAACTGACCGAGGCTCTGCAGCGGGCAAAATTCGCGATTGCGTGGGAACGGGCTTGGCCGCATCTGGCGCGGTTCCTGACGGTCGCAGGGCTGTTCCTGGTGGCGTCCTGGGCCGGGCTGTGGCTGGTGCTGCCGTTTGCCGCACGGCTCGCCGGCGCCGCCCTGTTCGCGCTGGCCGCACTCGCGACGCTGCTGCCGCTGGTGCGCTTCCGCTGGCCGAGCCGCGAGGAAGGCCTGAGCCGGCTCGATCGCGGCGCCGGGATCCGGCATCGCCCGGCGACCACGCTCTCCGACACGCTCACCAACAAGGACCCGTTCACGCTGGCGCTGTGGCAGGCGCAGCGCGAGCGCACGCTGGCCTCGATCAAGCGCATCCGCGCCGGCCTGCCGCGACCGCGCGTTTCGCTGCATGACCCCTGGGCGCTGCGGGCGCTGGTCATTGTGATGCTGGTCGCGACTTATGTCGCGGCCGGCGACGAGCGCGGCCTGCGGGTCGCTTCCGCATTCGACTGGAACGGCATCATGGCGCCGGCCAATGTCCGGGTCGACGCCTGGGTGACGCCGCCGAACTATACCGGCAAGCCGCCGATCATTCTCTCCAACGCCAACAAGGACGCCAACGCGGCCGACACCACCCCGCTCGCGGTTCCCTCGGGCAGCACGCTGCTGGTGCGCTCCAGCGGCGGCACCATCGACGTCGTGGTCGGTGGCGGCGTCACCGAGGTGGCGCCGGAGGGGCAGGCGCCCAAGGGCACCAATGAGCGGCATTTCAAGATCGCCGGCGACGGCACCGCGCATGTCCGCGCGCCGGCCGGCCAGCCGCAGTGGAAATTCACCGCGACGCCGGACCGTCCGCCGTCGATTGCGCTCGCCAAGGATCCGGAGCGGCAGGCGCGCGGCGCCTTGCAGATGTCCTACAAGCTCGAGGACGATTACGGCGTCACCGAAGCCCGCGCGCAGTTCGCGCCGCGGCCCGCCGATGCGCCCAAAGACGCGACCAAGGACGCCGACGGCAAGGCCGCGCAGCCGCGGCCGCTGTTCGAGCCGCCGCAATTCCCGCTGGTGCTGCCGAACGCGCGTACCCGCAACGGCGTCGGCCAGACCGTCAAGGACCTCAGCGAAGACCCCTATGCCGGCGCCGACGTGACGCTGACGCTCACAGCCAAGGACGAGGCCGGCAACGAGGGCAAGAGCGAGCCCTTCAGCATGCGCCTGCCGGAGCGGCTGTTCACCAAGCCCTTGGCGCGCGCGCTGATCGAGCAGCGCCGTATCCTGGCGCTCGATGCCAACCAGAACGGCCAGGTCTACGCCGCGCTCGACGCGTTGATGATCGCGCCTGAGATGTTCATGCCGGAGACCGGCCATTACCTCGGCCTCCACACCGTGGCCCGCCAGCTCGAGGCGGCGCGCACCGACGATCAGCTGCGCGAGGTCGTCGCCAGCCTGTGGGCGCTCGCCGTCACCATCGAGGACGGCAACATCAGCGATGTCGACAAGGCGCTGCGCGCGGCGCAGGACGCGCTCAAGCAGGCGCTGGAGCGCGGCGCGAGCGACGAGGAGATCAAGAAGCTCACCGACAATCTGCGCGCGGCGCTGGACAATTTCCTGCGCCAGATGGTCGAGCAGTTCCGCAACAATCCGCAGCAGCTCGCCCGTCCGCTCGATCCCAATGCCAAGGTGCTGAGCCAGCAGGACCTCAAGAACATGCTCGATCGCATGGAGCGGCTGTCGCGCTCCGGCGACAAGGATGCGGCGCGGCAGCTGCTCGAACAGATGCAGCAGATGCTGGAAAACCTGCAGATGGCGCAGCCCAACCAGGGCGACGACGACATGCAGCAGTCGCTCAACGAGCTCGGCGACATGATCCGCAAGCAGCAGCAATTGCGCGACAAGACCTTCAAGCAGGGCCAGGATTCCCGCCGCGACCGGATGCGCGGCAAGCAGGGCGACCAGTCGATGGGCGACCTGCAGCAGGATCAGCAGGCGCTGCGCGACCGCCTGAAGAAGCTGCAGGAAGAGCTCGCCAAGCGCGGCATGGGTCCGGATCAGCGCGGCCAGAAGGGCCAAAAGGGTCAGAAAGGCGATCAGGCCCAGCAGGGCGAGCAAGGCGGCGACCAGGGCGATGATGACGGCGACGGGCTCGACCAGGCCGATTCCGCGATGGGCGATGCCTCCGGCCGGCTCGGCGAAGGCAATGCCGACGGCGCGGTGGATTCGCAGGGCCGCGCGCTGGATGCGCTGCGCAAGGGCGCCCAGAGCCTCGCCGACGCGATGCAGCAGGGCGACGGCGACCAGCCCGGCGACAGCCCAGGCAACCGCGCCGGCCGCCAGCAGAGCGGCGGCAACCAGACCGATCCGCTCGGCCGCCCGCTGCACGGCCGCGAATTCGGCGACGACTACACGGTGAAGATCCCCGGCGAGATCGACGTCCAGCGCGTCCGCCGCATCCTCGAAGAACTGCGCCGCCGCCTCGCCGATCCGTCACGTCCGCAGATCGAGCTCGACTACATCGAGCGGCTGCTGAAGGATTATTGATCCCACCATCATCTCTGCTGTCATCGCCTGGCTCGATGTTTAGACCGGGCGATCCAGTATTCCAGAGACGTCAGTGCTTGAATCGAGGGGCCTCGGCGTACTGGATGCCCCGCCTTCGCGGGGCATGACGAGGAGCGTGTGGGTTTCGCCTGCGAAGACGGCCTAGCTCGCCTTCCTTGCGGCCAGCGCGTCCGCCACCGCGGTGCGGATATCGGCGACCGAGAACGGTTTCGTCACCACGTCATGCACGATCGCCTCGAGGCCGGAGGCGCGCTCGCGCTGATGGGCGAAGCCGGTCATCAGCAGGATCTTCAGCGCGGGGAAGTCGCGCGCCGCGGTCAGCGCCAGCGCGATGCCGTCCATCACAGGCATCTGGATGTCGGTGAGCAGCAGGTCGAACGCGCCTTCATCGCGCGTCAAAACTTCCAGCGCCTCGGCGCCGTCCTGCGCGGTCACGGTCTCGTGGCCGTCCATGGCGATGGCGCGCGCCACCAGCGAGCGCATCGAGTCTTCGTCGTCGGCGATCAGAACACGCGTCATGATGATGGTCGGTTCCCGAATGTATTGGCGCGCAGCCTCAGGCGCGGCCGCCGGTGAGGTCATGCTTGTTGAAGAAGCGTACGTCGATATTGCGGCCTTCGGGCGGCGGCGAGGCGAGGCGCGACTTGAAAAACGCGCGTTCGCCGGGCTTGAGCACCGGCTGCTCCAGCACCGCATTCCAGGCATAGATCTCGGCGCCCTGCGCGTCGCGAACCGAGAAGCGCAGCCGCGGCAATTCGACCGGCTTCCTGGTCTGGCCGACGATCATGCCCTCGATGACCAGCACCGGCTTGCCGTCGACGGTCTCGTTGGTGATCTTGAGGTCCTTGAAGGCAAGCCCGCGCAGATTCACGTCGAGCCCGACCATCTTGTAGAACAGCGCCGTCTGCGGCAGCAGCCGCACCACGTCGTTGCGCCAGACGAACAGCGCGATGATCAGCGCGGCCATCGCGGCGCAGGTGGTCGGCAGCGCGCCGATCACCGGCATGAAGGGAATCCGGGGCAGGGAGGGTAGGCGGAACAGGCGGGGAAGCCGCGGCAGGCGGAAGCGGCGCTTTCCGCTCGCCTCCTCGCCGTCGGCATGAGCCGCGGCATCCGCCTCGGCCACCGCCGGCCACGCGGTGGCGGCGTCGCCCCCCTCGGGCAAATCGGCCGAAATCGACGGGCTGTCGACCACCGGGGTCTCGTCAGCCTCCTCGCGGCCCATTGCGTCCCATTCGGCGGCAAGATCGGAGCCGGCGGCCTCGTAGGCCAGAGTGGGCGCCGCCACCCCGATCGCATCCTCCGGCCGCGCCAGCCAGACCTCGCGGCAGCGGGAACAACGGACGGTGCGTCCGGCCTCCCCGAGGGTGGCCGGATTGATGGCATAGGATGTTGTACAATGCGGACAAACGATATGCATGGAGCCGAATCTCCACCGTGTGGTATGCCCGGATGCTACTGAGCGACCGTTAACGAATCGGAAACCATAACGGACGCACAAGCTTTCTGTGCGGTTCGCGGCCGCTCGGCGGGGTGTTCGGGCCGCCAAGGCGTTTTCGAGCGAAGTGGGTACCGGTTCGCGTGAATAAAACGCGTCCAAGCAAGAATCCAGAGCCGTTCCGATTTCATCGGAACGGAAAAGGCTCTGGAGTTGGGTATTGGGCCACAGGCCCTCTCGAACGGAGCTAGCGCATTGGTTCGGTTCGAAAATGTCGGTTTGCGCTACGGGCTCGGCCCGGAGATTTTGCGCGACCTTTCTTTCATGATCCCGGCGCATTCGTTCCAGTTCCTCACCGGGCCGTCCGGCGCGGGCAAGACCTCGCTGCTGCGGCTGTTATTCCTGTCGCTGCGGCCGACCCGAGGGCTGGTCAATTTGTTCGGCAAGGACGTCTCCCTGCTGAGCAAGGACCAGGTCGCCGACCTGCGCAAGCGGATCGGCATCGTGCTGCAGGACTTCCGCCTGCTCGACCACATGACGACCTATGAGAACGTCGCGCTGCCGTTCCGCGTCATGGGCCGCGAGGAATCGACCTATCGCCGCGAGGTGATCGACCTGTTGAAATGGGTCGGCCTCGGCGAGCGGATGGATGCGCTGCCGCCGATCCTGTCGGGCGGCGAGAAGCAGCGCGCGGCGATCGCGCGCGCGGTGATCTCGCGGCCGCAATTGCTGCTGGCGGACGAGCCGACCGGCAGCGTCGATCCGACGCTCGGGCGCCGCCTGCTGCGGCTGTTCATCGAGCTCAACAAATCCGGCACCGCGGTCATCATCGCGACCCACGACATCACGCTGATGGATCAATACGAGGCGCGGCGGCTGGTGCTGCATCAGGGACGGCTGCACATCTATGAATAGGAGCGGCGACGAGAAAGTGTCGTTGGTCGATCTCGGGCGCGAGCGTCCGCAGGTCCCGGCCACCGCACGCAACATGTCGCCGATCGTGCCGCGTGCCTCGATCTCGGGCCGCGCGCTGGTCGCGGTGGTCGCGATCATGACCTTCCTCGCCTCGCTGACGACGGGCACCGTGCTGCTGGTCAGCGCATCGGCGGCCGAGTGGCAATCGGAAGTCTCGAGCGAGATCACCATCCAGGTGCGCCCATCGCCCGGCCGCGACCTCGATCGCGATGCGCAGGCGGCTGCGGATGCGATGCGGGCGCAGTCCGGCATTCTCGAGGTCCGTCCGTTCAGCAAGGAGGAATCCGCCAAGCTACTGGAGCCGTGGCTCGGCAGCGGGCTCTCGATCGACGAACTGCCGGTGCCGCGCGTCATCGTGGCGCGGGTGCAGCCCGGCACCACGCTCGATCTCGCGAGCTTGCGCGCGCGGGTGACGCAAGTGGCGCCGACCGCAAGCGTCGACGATCACCGCGCCTGGATCGAGCGCATGCGCTCGATGACCGGCGCCACCGTGTTCGCCGGCGTCGGCATCCTGATCCTCGTGATCATCGCCACGATCATTTCAGTGTCGTTCGCCACCCGCGGCGCGATGGCCGCCAATCGCCCGATCGTCGAGGTGCTGCACTTCGTCGGCGCCGGCGACAGCTTCATCGCCAATCGCTTCCTGCGGCATTTCCTCAGGCTCGGCCTCGAGGGCGGGTTGATCGGCGGCGGCGCGGCGATGCTGGCGTTCGGCTTCTCCGAGTCGATCGCCAACTGGTTCTCCGGCACGCCGGTGGGCGACCAGTTCGCGGCCCTGCTCGGCACCTTCTCGTTGCGTCCGTCGGGTTATCTGGTGCTGGCGTTGCAGGCGGTGCTGATCGCGGCGATCACCGCATGGGCGTCGCGGCGCACCCTGTTCGCGACGCTCGACGACATCGATTGACGGCCGGCGGCATTGCAATGATGGCGCCGATTTCGTGATCGCGGTTCGCGGGGCGAGTGTGATTTGGCGGGCATACGCGCGGGCCGGGCCGCGGCAAAACCGGTTTCCACTTTTCCGGATCATGTTCTAAAATCCCCGGGGGGAAGGGTAGCCGCATCACATGAGTTTGCAGTCCGACGATACGTCGCCGAATGGCCATGCCGCGCGCCCGCGTGGCTGGCTGCGCGCCGCCATCGTCACGCCGCTGGCGCTGGCCTTCGTGGCCGCCGCGATCGGTTTCATCGGCTTCCTGTCGCAATTGCGCGGCGTCGAGACCGACCCGCCGCATAATGCCGACGGCATCGTGGTGCTGACCGGCGGCTCGTCGCGGGTGTCGGATGCGATGGAGCTGTTGGCGGCCGGCTACGGCAAGCGCCTGCTGATCTCGGGCGTGCATCCGACCAACGACGCCAGCGACATTTCGCGTTCGGTGCCGGACAGCCAGGGGCTGATGCGCTGCTGCGTCGATCTCGACCGCTCGGCGGTCAACACCCGCAGCAATGCGGCGGAGACGCGGCGCTGGGCGCGCGAACGCGGCTTCAAATCGCTGATCGTGGTGACCTCGAACTACCACATGCCACGCGCCATCGTGGAACTGTCGCATGCGATGCCCGACGTCACGCTGATCCCGTTCGCGGTGGTCGGCGACAAATGGCGCGACGAGCCGTGGTGGACGAGTGGCGGAACGTTCCGTCTCTTGCTATCGGAATACGCCAAATATGTCGCCGCGGAGGTCCGGGTGCGGCTGGCCGATATCGGCCTCGACCTGACCTCCGATCTCGCCGAGCAGCCGGCGGCCACGCCACGCCGCCCGGCGACGGCGCAGGCGTCTAACAAGGACTGAAATGATCTTCCTGCGCTCGCTGATCTTCAACGTGCTGTTCTATCTGGTGCTGGTGCTGCTCTGCATCGTCGCGCTGCCGGCGCTGCTGCTGCCGCGCGGCGCGCTGATGGCGATCGAAGCCCTGTGGGCCAGCACCAGCCTGTTTCTGATGCGCGTGATCTGCAACATCAGGATCGAGTTCCGCGGCGTCGAGAAGATCCCGCCGGGACCGTTGGTCGTCGCCTCCAAGCACCAGTCGTTCTGGGAGACGTTTGCGCTGGTGCGCTTCTTCGATCACCCGCTGTTCATTCTCAAGCGCGAGCTGATGATGATCCCGGTGTTCGGCTGGTACTTGAAGAAGGTCGGCATGATCTCGGTCGAGCGCGGCGGCGGTCCTCGCTCGCTTATCAAGACGCTGAAGCGCGCCGCGGCCGAGGTGAAGCTCGGCCGTCAGCTCGTGATCTTCCCCGAGGGCACCCGCACCGCGCCCGGCGCCGCGCCGAACTACAAGGCCGGCGTCGCGCAGATCTATACCGAGAGCGGCGTGCCGTGCCTGCCGATCGCGCTCAATTCGGGGCTGTTCTGGCCGCGCCGCACCTTCATGCGTTATCCCGGCACGCTGGTGGTCGAATTCCTCGATCCGCTGCCGCCCGGCCTGCCGCGCGACGAGTTCATGACCCGCCTGCGCGACCAGATCGAAACCGCCACCACCCGCATCGTCGACGCCGGACGCGCCGAGCAGGCGAAATTGTTCGGCGGTGTGCCGGGTGCGAAGAGGTAGGGGACGCTGACTTCCATTTAGTCGGTCGAGCGGCGCGCACGCTGCACCTCTCCCGCTTGCGGGGGAACTCGCACCGCATCGGATATGCGATGCGGGTGGGGGCTCCTGCCGCAGCGGGAGTTGTGGAGAGAGCGCAGCAATGCTTGCGGCCTATGGCGACCCTTAGCCCTCACCGCATCACGAACGGATTAGCCGGCACGTCCGTCGCAGTCGAAATCCAGACGCTCTTGGTCTCCTGATATTCGCGCACCGCGTCGATGCCGCTTTCGCGGCCGACGCCGGAGAACTTCATGCCGCCGAATGGCATCATGTAGCTGATGGCGCGGTAGGTGTTGACCCACACGGTGCCGGCGCGCAGCTGCTTCGGCACGCGGATGGCGCGGGCGAGGTCCTTGGTCCAGATGCCGGCGGCGAGACCGTAGATCGTGTCGTTGGCGATCCGGATGGCGTCTTCCTCGGTGTCGAAGGAGATGATCGACAGCACCGGGCCGAACACCTCCTCGCGCGCGATCCGCATGGTGTTGTCGACATCGGTGAAGATGGTCGGCTCGACGAATTGCCCGCCCTTGATGCCGTCGCCGGACGCGGGCTTGCCGCCGAGCAGGCAGCGCGCGCCTTCGGCCTTCGCGATATCGATATAGTCGAGCACCTTCTTGTACTGCGCGGGCGTCGTGATCGGGCCGACATTGGTGTCCGACTGCATCGGATCGCCGATCTTGGCGGATTTCGCCAGCTCCAGCACGCGCGCGACGAACTTCTCCTTGATCGAGCTCTGCACCAGAAGGCGCGATCCGGCGATGCAGGTCTGCCCCGTCGCGGCGAAGATGCCGGAGATGGCGCCGGCCGCGGCCGCCGTCAGATCCGCATCCTCGAACACGATGTTGGGCGATTTGCCGCCGAGCTCGAGCGAGACGCGCTTCAGGCTCTTGGCCGCGGTCTCGTAGACCTTGGCGCCGGTCGTATCCGACCCCGTGAAGGTGATCTTGGCGACGCCCGGATGCGAGATCAGCGCCGAGCCGGCCTCGGGCCCGAATCCGGTCACCACGTTGAAGATGCCGTCGGGGATCTCGGCCTCCTTCGTCAGCGCCGCGAATTCCAGCGTGCTGGCTGAAGTAAACTCAGACGGCTTGACGACCACGGCGCAACCGGCGGCAAGCGCCGCGGCGCATTTCCAGGCGACGAACAGCAGCGGCGAATTCCAGGCGGTCAGCGCCGCGACGACGCCGACCGGCTCATGCGTCGTGTAGGCAAACGTCTCTGCCTTGTCGATCGGCACCAGGCCGCCTTCGAGCTTGTCGACCAGGCCGCCGAAATACCACCACCATTCCGGATGGTAGCGGAGCTGGCCCAGCATCTCCGCCATCAGCTTGCCGTTGTCGCGCACCTCGATCTCGGCGAGACGTTCGGCATTGGCCGCGACGAGGTCGCCGAGCTTGCGCATTGCCTTGCCGCGGGCGGAGGCTGTCATCTTGGCCCACGGGCCGTTCCACATCGCCTCATTGGCGGCCTTCACCGCCTTGTCGGCGTCGGCGGCCGTGCCGCGCGGAATCTTCGCCCAGGCCTCGCCGCGATAGGGATCGATCGATTCGAACCACTCGCCATTGGCCGGGTCGACATACTGGCCGTTGATGTAGAGCTGATAGGTCTTCATGAGATCCTCCCGCAAGACGCTGGTTCTGGTTGGCCAAACGCTATCACGCCTTGCGCGACGCCGTCATAACGCGGCTGCGTGAACGGGGTTGCTCGGGCGTCAGGCGTGCGGCGCGGCAAGCTCGGCCGCGATGATCGCGCCGAGCGCCATGTCGCTCTGCTGGCCAAAACCGTGATGCACGATGTTGCCGTCGCGGCCGATCAGGATGCTGGTCGGGGTTCCCTGCATGCCGTAGCGCTGCATGGTGACGGGGATCGGCGTGCCGTCGCCGGCCTCATCGACGCCGATCGGGAAGGTCAGCCGGTATTCGTGGATGAAGGCTTCCAGCGACACTGGCGTCATCGCCGCGTGGTGCTCGAAGACGGTGTGCAGCCCGATCACCTGGAGGTCCGAATGCTTGAACAGCTCGAACGCGCGCTGGGTCTGCGGCGTGCCGTGCGATACGCAGCCGGGACACAGCATCTGAAACGCGTGCAGCAGCACCGGCCGGCCGCGCAGCCCGGCCAGGGTCAGCGGTTCGTTGCTGTTGAACCAGCGCGACGCGGCGATTTCCGGTGCTGGAGTCACGGCCTGGTTCCTTGCGCCTGCCAACTCGTTGCAAGTTGGCAAGATCGGCGACGGCCTGTCAACGGCTGCTAGCATGATCCGGAAAAGTGCGAAGCGGTTTTCCGAAAAAGATCATGCTCAAACAATTCACGAAGCGCTTGCGGCGGCCCGGCGTGCGCGACGTGCTGCGCGGCGCCGCTGGGTCCACAGTCTCGCGCGGTCGAGATAGAGATAGACCACCGGCGTCGTGTAGAGCGTCAGGATCTGGCTCAGGATCAGCCCGCCGAAGATCGCGATGCCGAGCGGCTGGCGCAGCTCGCTGCCTTCGCCGAGGCCGATCATCAGCGGCACCGCGCCGAACAAGGCGGCGAGCGTCGTCATCATGATCGGGCGGAAGCGCATCAGGCAGGCCTGGTAGATCGCATCGCGCGACGACAGCCCGCGCTGGCGCTCGGCGTCGAGCGCGAAGTCGATCATCATGATGGCGTTCTTCTTCACGATGCCGACCAGCAGGATCACCCCGATCATGCCGATAATGTCGAAATCGGTGTGCGACAGCATCAAGGCCGCCACCGCGCCGACGCCGGCCGAGGGCAGGGTGGAGAGGATGGTCAGCGGGTGGATGTAGCTCTCATAGAGCATGCCGAGCGAGATGTAGATCGTCGCGAGCGCCGCAAGGATCAGGAACAGCTCGTTCGCCAGCGCCTGCTGGAAGATCTTCGCGGAGCCGGCAAAGCCGCCGGAAATGCCGGCGGGCATGCCGAGCGCGTGCATCGCATTCTCGATCGTGGTGGTGGCTGTGCTCAGCGAGACGCCCGGCGGCAGGTTGAAGGAGATGGTGCTGGACACCAGTAGATCCTGGTGATTGACCGAGAGCGGCGTATCGCCATGCTCGAAGCGCGCGACGCTGGATAGCGGGATCATCGTCTCGGCGCTGGTCGAGACCGCGGTTCCGGTCGAGGCGACGCCCTTGCCGGTGGCGCCGATCGAGTTGGTCGCCTGGTTGCGCACCACATTGGCGGCGACCGAGCTGATCGAGCTCTTCTGCGACGACGAGGCCACCGTCCCGGCCACCGCATTGGTGCTCTGGGTGCCGGTCGCCGACCCGCCCGAGGTCGAGATGTAGACCTCCTTCAGGGTCTGCGGATCCTGCGAGAAGCGCGGCGCGACCTCCATGATGACGTGATACTGGTTGCGCGCGACGAAGATGGTCGAGACCTGGCGCTGCCCGAACGCGTCATAGAGCGTGTTGTCGAGCTGGCTGACGGTGATGCCGAGCCGCGAGGCCGCGTCGCGATCGATCACCAGATTGGCCTGCAGCGCCTTGTTCTGCTGGTCGCTGTTGACGTCGGCAAGCGTCGGCTCCTTCTGCAGCGCGGCAACGAGCTTCGGCGTCCACTCGTTCAGCTCCGCGAAGGTCGAACCCTTCAGCGTGTATTGATACGCCGCGTTGCCCGAGCGGCCGCCGGCGCCGAGATCGCCGATCGATTGCAGGAACAAAGTTGCGCCGGCCACGCTCGCCAGCGGCTCGCGCAGCCGTTCGATCACCTTGTCGGCGCGCAGGTTGCGCTCGCCCATCGGCTTCAGCGAGGCGAACACGGTGCCGGTGTTGGTGCCGCCCGGCCCCACGCCGCCGCCGCCGGTGAAGCCGACCGCGGTATCGACCGCCGGATCCGCTTTCACGATGTCGATGAACTGGGTCAGCTTCTGCTGCATCAGCTGGAACGAGGTGCTCTGGTCGGCCTGGATCGAGCCGACCAGGAGCCCGGTGTCCTGCTGCGGCACGAAGCCCTTCGGCACGACCCGGTAGAGATGGAAGTTCAGATAGAGCGTCGAGCCCAGGATCAGCATCACCAGCAGCGGATGGCGCAGCGCGAGGCCGAGCGTCGCCCGGTAGCCGCCCAGCAGCAGCTCGAACACACGCTCGCTGATCCGGTAGATCCGGCCATGCGGCTGGCCTTCCTCCTTGCGCAGCAGCACGGCGCACATCATCGGCGTCGTGGTCAGCGAGACCACCAGCGAGATCACGATCGCGATCGTGATAGTCATGGCGAATTCGCGAAACAGGCGGCCGACCAGCCCGCCCATCAAGAGGATCGGCACGAACACCGCGACCAGCGACACGCTCATCGACAGCACCGTGAAGCCGACCTCGCGGGTGCCGAGCAGCGTCGCCTCCAGCCGCGACAGCCCGGCGTCCATGTGGCGGGTGATGTTTTCCAGCACCACGATGGCGTCGTCGACCACGAAGCCCGTCGCCACCGTCAGCGCCATCAGCGAGAAGATATCGAGCGTATAGCCGAGCAGGTACATCACGGCGAAGGTCGCGATCAGCGACACGCCGACCGCCACCACAGGCACCAGCGTCGCCCGAGCATTGCGCAGGAACGCGAACACGACCAGGATGACCAGCGCGACCGCGATCAACAGCGTGATCTCGACGTCGTGCAGCGAGGCCCGGATCGTCTTCGAGCGGTCCATCGCCAGCGTGATGTCGACCGCGGGCGAGACCGAGGCCTTCAGCTGCGGCATCAGCCCCTTCACATTGTCGACCATCTTGATGATGTTGGCGCCCGGCTGCCGGTACACGATCATCACGACGGCCGGCTTGCCGTTGGCAAGGCCGAGCGTGCGCGCATTCTCCACGGAATCGATGACGTCGCCGACGTCGGTCAGCCGCACCGCCGCGCCGTTGCGGTAGGCGACGACCAGCGGCCTGTAGTCGGCGGCCTTGCGGGCCTGGTCGTTGGCGTAGATCTGGTAGCGCTGGTCGCCGACGTCGATGCCGCCCTTCGGGCTGTGCGCATTGGCGCTCGACAGCGCGGCGCGGACATCCTCGAGCCCGATGCCGTATTTGTAGAGTGCCGGCGGGATCAGCTCGACGCGCACCGCGGGCAGCGAGCCGCCGCCGACCGAAACTTCGCCGACGCCCTCGACCTGCGACAGCTTTTGCGCCAGCACGGTCGAGGCGGCGTCATAGAGCTCGGCCGGCGTCAGCGTGTCCGAGGTCAGGGTGTAGATCAGGATCGGCGCCGAGGCCGGGTTGAACTTGCGGTAGGTCGGATTGGCGCGGAGGTTGGTCGGCAGGTCGGCGCGCGCGGCATTGATCGCTGCCTGCACGTCGCGCGCGGCGCCGTTGATGTCGCGGTCGATGTCGAATTGCAGCGTGATGCGGGCGTTGCCGAGCGAGGACACCGAGGTCATTTCGGTGACGCTGGCGATCTGGCCGAGATGCCGTTCCAAGGGGCTTGCCACGGTGGCGGCGACGTCGGCAGGGCTGGCACCAGGCAAGGTCGCCTGCACCATGATGGTCGGGATGTCGACGTCGGGCAGCGGCGACACCGGCAGCTTGAAGAACGCAATGATGCCCGCCACCACAAGTCCAAGCGACAGCAGCGTGGTGCCGACCGGCCGGCGGACAAAGGGGGCGGAGAGGTTCATTGCATCAGCGAGCGATGTTTGCGGATGAGCTTCTATCCGTCCGCGCCGCGATGCAAAAGCCTAAATGTCACAGGGTGCCGCCACACCTCCGCCGCGATTTGCCGGGGTGCGGCCAGGCCACGATCGGATTTGCGGCGCGATCTGTCCGAGCCGTTTCAGCTCGGGTCCGGTCCGGAGCCCTGCTTTGCGCGGGTCGCGCCACGTTCAAGAAGCCAGGCCGCGACCTCGCGATGTTCCGCTTGCTCTGCGATGTCGAGCGGTGTTTGCCCGGACCAGGGAGCGGGCCAGTTGAGGTCGGCTCCGCGCTCGAGCAGATATTTTGCCGTAGCGAGTTGCCCGCCGCGGCAGGCGTTCCAGAACGGTCCTGAAACCTCCTCGGCCGGGACGGTCGCGGTCTCGAGCCGACGGACAATCTCCGGCATCATGCCCAGCGCCGCCTCCTGCCACAGCTCCGTCCGCGCGCCGCGCTCGACCAGCCGCCGTGCCGCCGCCCATTGGCCGTAGCCGACGGCGCACGACAATGGCGGGCCGCCATCGATCGATGAGCCCTCATGCTCGATGTCGGCGCCGGCATCGAGCAGCGCGTCGATCAGCGCTACATCGTCGCTGCTGGCGGCCCAGTGCAGCGGCGTTTCGCGATGCCACATTGCGTCCGCCGGCGTATCAAGATCGGCGCCGGATGCGGCGAGGATCTGCACGATCGCTGCCGCATTCGGATTGTGACCCGGCCAATCGGCAAGCAGGTGCAGCGGGCTCCGGCCGCCGCCCTTCGCATCCACGACCACGCAGGTCGCAAGTTCGGGGTGGGACGCGAGCAGCGTGCGGAGGCGCTCGGCCTCACCGGCCTTGACGGCTGCCGTCAGCTCGACGGCTAGCGGGTCGTCGCTGCGCAATCTGGGCATCCCGGTGGTCATCGCTGGCCTCCTATCGCACTTGGGATCGATGATGCCGTAACTGTATGGCGGATGTTATTCGCGCCCACGGACACCGGGGGGGCGCTGGTGTGGTTGGGAAGAGCGACGGAGACCCCGAAAGGTGATAGTTGAGAGGTAGGCGCGGTTGCTGCCTCCGCAAGGGTGTCGTTCCCAAGAGAGCCCGGAGACTCATCTGTGAGCAAGACGAAAAATCCCCAGGAGAAGAAGCGGTTGAGCTACGAGCACGACCGGCGCAATACATATGGCGAAAATCAAAAGAGTAGCCGAAAGAACATTCCGCGCAGCAAGCAACTCTCGCATCAGGACGAGCGTCGTTCTGTGCGACAGTCCCTCATCGCTGCTCGGGGAAACGTCGTGGACGAGATAGCCGATGAGGCGCATTCGGATGCTCTGCGCAAAGGCCGAATGAAGAAGCTCAAAGCATTCCGCAAATCGCCCGATAGTCCGCTGGGCGAAGTCGTCAAACGGCGCTTGGGCAAGCGAACGAAAGGCAAGTAGACGCATCGCTGCGCGTCCGTCATCATGCCGCATAAGTGGCAATCTCGTGCGCTTACTCCCGCATCCAGTCTATTTCGCCGCGTTCTGGCTCGCGCCGACGAAGTAGAAATCTTCGCTTCCCGGCACCGAGCCATAGCTGAACGGCTGCTGCCGCCGGTCGGTCGCGGCCATCACGTCGTCGCGCACGAGGTCGAACAGCTTGCGGATCTCGATCCGGGGCGTCTGCATGCGCTTGATCAGGGCGGTCACGAACGGGCTGTGACCGCCGTCGCCGTCGAGCGCGACCTGGCCGTGCTTGGCGGCGTAGACGACCAGCGTGCCGCTGTCGGGTTCGACCTGGGCCAAGCCCCTGCCGATCGAACGCGACGCGACGGTGCGCTTGATCTGGTTGGCGAACGGATTGTCGCGGCAGGCATCGAGAATGACGAGGTGCAGCTTGCGCGCACCCTCGGTGGCGCCCATCACCTGGGTCAGCGCGACGGCCTCGTACGGCACGTCGCGGTCGGTCGCAAGTTTCGCATCGACCGGCACCAGATAGTTCTCGCCCGCCATCTCCATGCCGTGCCCGGCATAGTAGATCACCGCCCAGTCGGCGCCGTCGGCCGCGCTGGCGAATGACTTGAGCGCCTCGACCAGGCTGTCCCGCGTGGCGTCGGTGACGAGGCGGACATCCTGAAAACCCACGGCGCGCAGCGTATCGGCAATCGCAGCGGCGTCCTGGCCGGGGTTCGGCAGCACCGGCACGGAGCGATATTTCGAGTTGCCGACGACGAGGGCGACGCGCTTTTCGGTCGCCGCCTTCGAGCCCGTGCCGATCGGCTCGACCGGAACGGCCGCGGTGACCGCGGGAGCAGGTTTCGCCGCGGCGTGATCCGTGCCGACGCTCTTGTCCATGGTGGCGACCTTATCCAGTCGTTGCAGTCCTTCCCTGGCGACGCGCTGGCCCTGCGTGCGGTCGAGCTGGTCGAGGCCGATGACGTCGAGCGCGTGGCGGAAGTCGGCGCGGGCATTCTCGATATCGCCCTTCTCCTCGTCGGCGAGACCGCGCCGTGCGTAGTTCAGCGCGCCCTGGGCATTGAGTTGCGTCGCGTGGTCGTAGTCGCGCAAGGCCTGATCGAGCTGGCCTTTGCTCGCCAGCGTCAGGCCGCGCAGCGAGTAGAACTCGGGTTGCCCATCCTGGATGCCGATCGCGCGCTCGACATCCCGCGCGGCATTGTCGAGATCGCCGGCGCTGATCTCGACCACGGCGCGGCAATAATACGGGCCGGCTGCGCGAGGCGCGAGCTTGATCGCGTCCTGGCAATGCAGCGCGGCGAGCCGGTCCTTGCCGCTGAAATCATAGACCAGCGCGCGATTGACATAGGCGTACCACGAGTTGGGATCGAGCTCGATCGACTTGCCGTAATCGGCCAGCGCGCGATCATAGTCCCCGGTGGTAACGAACAGCTCGGCGCGATTGTTGAACCAGCCGGCGCTGAACGGACCGGCGGGCTTCAGCTGGATCGCCCGATCGAAATCGCTCAGCGCGCGGTCGTAGTCCTGGTTCTGCAGGAAGACCTTGGCCCGCTGGCCATAGGACGGCGCAAACGACGGATTGATCGCGATCGACTGATCGTAGTCCGCCTTGGCTTTCTCCAGATCGCCCTTGTTATGCCAGGCCAGCGCGCGGTTGTAATAAGTGATCGAAAGGTCGCGTCCCCTCGGATTGGCCGCGATCAGGCGGGTGCAGGCGGGGATCGCAAGCTCCGGATGCGGATCCCGGGCATCGCAGGCCGCGCCATCCTCTCTCAGTCCGGCATAGGATGGGGCATTCAGCAGCAACAGCAGGCCGAGCGCGGCGAGCTTGAGCAATGAGGGGCGCATTCCGGTCATTCCATTCCAGCGACCGGAAATTGAGACCACAATGTTGTTCGCGCCGTGGCAAAAATTCGCGCGCGAGGTTCCGCGCTCAGGCCGGATCGAGCCCGTCAGCCGCACGCGCGTCCCGATGCAGCGGGCCGGAATCATGCAGCATGGTCGCGAGCTGGTGCAGTTGGGTGTCGCGAAAACCCTGCTTCTCGATCGAGGCGACGGTCGAGAGCACATAGTCGCGGTTGTTGCCGGAGCGGCCATGGCCCTGCTGCACCAGGCGCAGCTGCTCGATTAGCGACAGCCGCCCGGCATATTGCACATGGCCGCGATCGACGACATAGGCCAGCGCAGAGACGCGATCGCGCGCCGCATTCTCCAGCCATACCGAGCGCATCACCTCGCGATAGACATTGGTGGTCTGCTCGCGCGCCCGCAAATAGCCGATGGTGTCGTGGCGCAGCCGGGCGGCGACGCGGAACGCGATGCCGCGGCAGGCGCCGCCGCGGTCGAGCCCGAGCACCAGGCCCGGCTTCTCCGGCGTGCCGCGGTGGTCGAACGAATAGACGCAGAGCGCGCGATGCTCGCCGATCAGCCGCGCCGGCACCTGCTCCAGGAACTCGAAGCCCGGCTTCCACATCAGCGAGCCGTAGCCGAACACCCAGAGGTCGCCGTCGGTTTCGGAATGGGGGGGATTTGCTGACATCGCGCTGATGGGCTAGCAGAACGGGCCGCCCAAGCGAAGCAGATTCCGTGATGTTTCCAAGGGTTGCTCAGGGCTTGGTCAAGGGTTGTTCAAGCCGTGCAGCCGCTTAGATTTTGACAAATTCGCGCTCCAAAGGACGCCGCATGTCCGATTTGACCTCCGCCCCCCGCCGCCGCTCGCGCTTCGGCCTCTATGCCGTCCCCGTCGCGGTCCTGATCGCCGCGGTGCTGTGGAGCGGATTCTGGTTCTTCGCCGCCTCGCAGGTCGGCGTGCAGGCCGATGCCTGGCGCGCGCAGGAGGCGAAGGCCGGCCGGGTCTATGATTGCGACAAGCGTTCGGTGGCGGGTTACCCGTTCCGGCTCGAGATCCGCTGCGAGCAGCCCAGCGTGATGCTGGTGTCGCAGACCGCCTCGCCGCAGATGTCGTTCGTGGCGCGGCTGGCCGAGATCCTGGTCGTGGCGCAGATCTATGATCCCAAGCTCGTGATCGCGGAGTTCAAGGGCCCGGCCACGATCGCCGAACGCAACGCGCAGCCGACGCTGTCGGTCGACTGGCGCCTCGGACGCGCCAGCGTGGTCGGCCTGCCGGCGGTGCCGCAGCGCGCCTCGCTCGACTTCGACGATCTCGCCATCGACCGCACCGGCGGTCCCGCGCCGACGCCGCTGATGCGCGTCAATCACATCGAGTTGCACGGAAGGCAGGTCGAGGGCTCGGCGCCGGACAGCCCCGCGATCGAGACCGTGCTGCAGATCAATGGCGGCACCTTGCAGGAAGTGCATCCGCTGCTCACCCAGCCGTTCAACGCCGACATCCATGCACGGCTGAACGGGTTGAAGGATTTCTCGCCGAAGCCGTGGCCTGATCGTTTCCGAGAGATCCAGGCCGCCGGCGGCAGCGTCGAGATCCAACAGTCGCGGATCGAGCAGGGCGATGTGCTGTCGGTCGCCGCCGGCACGCTGCGCCTCAACGCGCAAGGCCGCATCGAGGGCGAGCTGCAGATGACGGTCGCCGGCCTCGAGCGCGTCATCCCCGCGCTCGGCATCGACAAGATGCTGGAGGAGGGCGTACCGCAGTCGACGCTCGATCGCGTCGCGCCGGGCGTGAAGAGCCAGGACCTCAGCAATCTGTTCGGCGCGCTGGACCGCGCGATCCCCGGTCTCGGCAAGGTGATCAAGCAGAACGCCAATGCCGGCATCTCGGCCGGAATCAATTCGCTCGGCACCGAGGCCACGCTCGAAGGCAAGAAGGCGCGCAGCTTCCCGCTCCGCTTCGCCGACGGCGCAGTGTTTCTGGGCCCGCTGAAGGTCGCGCAGATTCCGCCGCTGTTTTGAGCAGCGCGCTCAGTCCGCCGGGATGAATCGGAGCGTGCCGGCGCGACGCGTTGGCTTGCCGGTGTCGTTGGTGTGATTGACGCCATCCATGACGGGCACGTCAGGGAAATCGAACGGGCTGACCCCGTCGAGGCAAGCGACGTTGACGGCATAGAGGTTCTGGTCGGAGCGCCGCTGATGATGGGTGTAGATCCCGCAGCGGGAGCAGAAGAAGTGCTGCGCCGTTCCGGTATGGAAGCGGTAGCTTGTCAGCGCGTCCTCGCCCTGCAGGAATTTGATCCCGCCCATTTCGGCCATGGCAACGACGGCGCCGCGCATGCGGCAGTAGGAGCAGGTGCAGCGGCGGATCGAGTTGAAGCCGTCGCTGAGCGCCACCTCGAAACGCACCGTACCGCAATGGCACTGGCCAGCCCGAACGTTCGTGTCGTGCACCATGTCGGTCGTGTCTCCGGTTCGTGACCTCTGCAAAGGTCATTTGCTGACTGAGACTGATCTCGGTACGGACGTATCCCTAAACTCCGAGCCGGACAATCCCGCAAAAACTCGCACATGGCGTTAGAAAAACTCACGCGAAGGCGCGAAGTCACCTTCATGGTGCTGTGTGAATTGCCCTGCGTGGTTGCGCGTTGCTGCCGGGCGCTCACGAATGCTCGAACGGGCCGACCTCGCGGATCACCTTGCAGATTTGCAGGAATCCGCTGGCGTAGAATTCGGCATGTCCGCGCTTCATGGTCTCGACGTGCTCTGGATGAGAGCGCCAGGCTTCGAGCGCCTCTTCCGAGGCGAAGCGAAACAGCGTGAGCTCTTCGCCATCTTCTGCCTTGAACGATTTGACCGAGACGAATCCCGGAAGGCGGCTGACAATCTCGTACATGCGTTCGCCGAGCCGGTTGTATTCGTCGAGCGAGGCGTTCGCTCGCAGCTTCAGGTCGCCAATCACAATGACTTCACCGATCATGCTTCTGTCCTTCGTCCATCGAATATCCATGGCAGCCTGAAACAGGTGCCGAACGACAATTCGATCTCGCGGCCGCTGTTGTTACACGTTCGCCGTCGTTCGCAGCGGGATGAGAAGCGGATTGTGCTGCGCAGAATCCGCCTTGTGCGCCGCGCGCACACCTTATTCCCTCGCGCGCGATATCGTCCATCACGGCAATCTATTCCCGCGGCCGCGATGAGAAAAACGTGACCGCAATCTTGCGGGGCGCCGCGAATATCATTCCCCGAGTACCGCTCTCTCTCGCCTGAGGAAACAACCTCGTGTGGAGGAAGCGATGCGAATTCTCGGGGGAATTCTGCTCGGCAGCATGCTGTTGTCGGCAGGTCCAGCGTTGGCGGATGACGATGCGTCGGAGCTGAAGGCGTTGAAGGCACGCCTCAAGCAGCTCGAACAGAAAATGGAGGTGCAGGCGCGCAAGGAGGAGGCGTTGGCGGCAAGGCAGAGCGCAATGCAAAACACGAGGATGGCGGCGAAGGCGCCGGTGCCGTTCGATCCCTGTGCATCGGGCAAGCTCTGCTACAAGGGCGTTACATTCACCTTCGGCGGCTGGGTCGATCTCACCGGCATCTATCGCACCCGCAATCTCGCCTCCGACACCGGTTCGGTCTACGCCTTCATCCCGTTCCCGCAGAGCAAGAACTTCAACACCGGCGAGTCGCGCTTCTCGGCGCGGCAGACCCGCTTCTCGGTGCTTGCGGAAGCCGAGGTGTTCGCCAACACCCGTGTCGCCGGCTACGGCGAAATGGATTTCGAAGGCGCGGCGCAGACCGCGAACTCGGTTGCCACCAACTCCTTCAACCCGCGGCTGCGGCAGGCCAGCGTCGAGGTCGATCGCACCGATCTCGGCCTGCATGTCCTTGCCGGCCAGAGCTGGTCGCTGAATGCGCCGAGCAAGGCCGGCATCGATCCGCGTTCGGTCGATGCGCCCGGCGTGATCGATTTCGAATCGGTACCCGGCTTCCTCGCAGCGCGGCAGCCCGGCATCCGGGTCTGGCAGGACATCGGGCCTGAATTCAAGCTCGCGGTCTCGGCGGAAAATCCGCAGACCTCGTTCTTCGGCGGCAACACGCCGCTGGTCGGCACGCCCGCGGTCGGGCCGCAGGGCGTGCTCAATCCGAACCTCTTGGTCAACCTCACCGGTCCGGGCGGCAGCTTCTTCAACAACGCCAACAATGTCAGCCTCAATCATGTGCCTGATTTCACCGTGAAGGGCGCCTGGGATCCGCGGCTCGGGCCCTACAAGCTGCATGTCGAGGGCTGGGCGCAGTATCGCGACTTCTACGATCGCTTCAACTTCGCCAATCACGACGTCAACACGGTGAGCTTCGGCGGGCATTTCTCGGCGGAGATCGTGCCGAAGCTGCTCGAGCTGCAGGGCTCCGCGTCGCACGGCGCGCTCGGCCGCTTTACTGCTGCGCCATTTCCGGATGCGACGGTGCGCCAGGACGGCACGATCCAGCCGCTGCCGATCACGGCGTTCCTGCTCGGCACGGTCTGGCACACGACGCCGTCGCTCGATCTCTACGCCTATGCCGGCCTCGAGAAGACCAAGGCAACGTTCTCCAATGTCGGCACGGTGCCGTTCGGCTACGGCAATCCGCTGTACAACAATCTCGGCTGCAACGTCGAGAACTCGCCGGCCGCGACCTGCAACGGCAATACCTCGGAGGTCAGGCAATATACCGCCGGCTTCTACGACACCATCTTCAAGGGTGACTACGGGGCGATCAAGGCCGGCGTCCAGTACTCCTACAACCAGCGCTTCGCCTTCGCAGGTGTCGGCGGCGCGCCGAGGACCGACGACCACATCATCATGTCGCAGATCCGCTACTACCCGTTCTAGGGCGGATAGCGACCACGAATGCGCTGCGCTCCCTCGCCCCGCTCTTGCGGGGAGAGGGTTGGGGTGAGGGGCGGTCTCCGCATAATTGGTGTTAGCTGTGTTTGTGGAGACTCCCCCTCACCCGGAATGCATCTAACGATGCATTCCGACCTCTCCCCGCACGCGGGGCGAGGTGAAGGGGAGCCCGTCGCTCGAGCTCGAGGGAAAGGAGCATCGCAGATGAGGATCATGTCCAGGCCGAAGGAGAGAGCCATGATCGCCCGCGAATTGATGATGGTCAGCCGCGCCGCGCATGTGTTGCAGCGAACCGGGCTGGCGATGGCCGGTGCCATGGCCGGCACCTTCGTCGCCGCCCAGCTGGCGAAGGGCCATGTCGTTTTCTTCGGCACGCTTGCTTTCATCGTGACAGCGATCGTGATCGGGGCCGCCGGCTTCTATCTCGGCATCGATATTCCGAGGCCCGCCTTGCGCGCGACGGGGCGCATCGATGCGGTCGAGCTCATGAGCGCGGGCGGCATCTTCCTCGCCGCGCTGGCTGCGCTGGTGTCGGTCTACGGCATCATCTTCGACGAGATTCCGCCGCGGACCTGGGAGTTCGTGATCGGTTCCTGGTGGTTCGGCGGCGTCCTCATGCTGGCGACGGCCGGCCTCGTCGGCCGCCAGCGGCTGACACAGAAGGTGGCGCCGATATCGGCGGGGCCGATCAGGGATCAACGGTTGCGGCGGTGAGCGCGTCCCGCTGCGCCAATCTGTCCCGTAGCTGAGACCGACCGATGCGGTACCCTCGCTGAAAAATCGGGGAGCGACCAAAATGCCAGCGACATTCAGCCGCCGTCACGTCATCGCTGCCGGAGCTGCCGCCGCCGCAATGCCGCTGCTGTCGCGCGGCGCCTCGGCGCAGGCCGCCTGGCCGTCGCGGCAAATCCGCATGATCTGCAGCTACCCGGCCGGCGGGCAGACCGACCTTTTGGCGCGCGCCTTCGGCGAATTTATCGCAAGGCAGGTCGGGCAAACCGTCGTCATCGAGAACAAAGCCGGTGCCTCCGGCTCGATCGGCGCCGCCGAGGTCGCGCGCGCCACGCCCGATGGCCACACCATCCTGTGCTCGATCTCGACCACCTATGTGATGAACCGGGCGATGATGAAGAATCCCGGCTACGACATGGACAAGGATCTGACGCTGGTCAGCGTCATTCCGGGCGCCGGGCTGCTGCTGGTCGCGAGCCCGAAACTCGGCGTCAAGACGCTGGCGGAATTCGTCGCCCACGCGCGCAGCAGCGGCAAGGTGAACTTCGGCACCTACAGCGCCGGCTCCGCCCCGCACATGACGATCAACGAACTCAACAAGCAGTACGGTCTCAATATCGAGCCGATCCACTATCGCGGCGAAGCACCGATGTGGACCGGGCTTGCCGAAGGCACGCTCGACGTCGCGATGGGCAGCTACACCGCGGCACAAACCGTCCTGCAGAGCAACCGCGGCGTCGTATTCGGCGTGCACTCCAAGAAGGTCGATGCGATCCCCGGGATTGCGACCCTGCCCGAACAGGGCGCGACATCGAAATTCTTCACCGTGAGCGGTTTCTCGGGCTGGGCGCTGCCGAAGGCGACGCCGCAGCCGATCGTCGACCGGCTGTCCGAACTCTGCGTCGCCGCCAACAACGATCCCAAGGTGAAGGAGGTGCTCGGGACCTTCGTGCTGGAGCCCGCGATCGGCTTCAGGGACAGCAATGCGCTCTATCAGCGCGAATTACCCGTCTGGATGGAAGCCGCCCAGTCGCTCGGCCTGCCGCCGGCGTAGGCATCTCTTCTTGTCAGTCCGGGAGAACTATCCTCACCGTTGTCCCTGCGAAAGCAGGGACCCATAACCACGAATGGTTATCGTTGAACGATGCTGGTACGACGAGTCCCTTCCAACACATCGGCCGCGGAGTATGGGTCTCTGCTTTCGCAGGGACGACGCGCGGGAGGAGTTGTGCACTCATTCCGCTGTCATCGCCCGGCTCGACCGGGCGATCCAGCATGCCGTGGCCCATCGGTTCAATAACGACTGTCTCTGGAATACTGGATCACCCGCTTTCGCGGGTGATGACACTGAAAGCTTGGTTGTTTGCGAGACCCCGCCGCAAATTCGGCGCATCCTCCCCTGGAGGGGGAGGATCGGTGCGCATGGAGCGGAGCGCAATGCGGACCGAGGTGGGGTGATCTCTCAACACGGGCACTGTTGGCTGTGGAGAGACCGTCACACCACCCCGGATCGCGTTTCGCCGCTCAACGCGATCCGACCCTCCCCCTCCAGGGGAGGGTAAGCGAGGATCGGCCTCTACCCGCCTACTTCTTCAAATTCGCGTGCGGGCGGCCGAAGTCGGGCGCGGCGGAGTCCTGGCCGATCTCGACGATGCCGCGGCGGATGGCGCGGGTGCGGGTGAAGTGGTCGAACAGCGCTTCGCCGTCGCCGCGCCGGATCGCACGGGTCAGCTTCGACAGATCCTCGGTGAAGGTGCCGAGCATCTCGAGCACGGCGTCCTTGTTGGCGAGGAACACGTCGCGCCACATCGTCGGATCGGAGGCCGCGATGCGGGTGAAGTCGCGGAAGCCGCCGGCGGAGAACTTGATCACCTCGGATTCCGTCACCTGCGCCAGCTCGTCGGCGGTGCCGACGATGGTGTAGGCGATCAGATGCGGCAGATGGCTGGTGATCGCGAGCACGAGGTCATGATGATCCGGCGTCATGATCTCGACCTTGGCGCCGAGCGCGGCCCAGAACGCGCGCAGCCGGTCGGTCGCGGCGGGGTCGGTGCCTTCGGGCGGCGTCAGGATGCACCAGCGGTTGATGAACAATTCGGCGAAGCCGGAGTCCGGACCGGAGTTCTCGGTGCCGGCGACGGGATGCGCAGGAACGAAATGCACGCCATCAGGCAGATGCGGCGCCATGTCCTTGACGACGGCGCCCTTCACCGAGCCGACGTCGGAGATAACGGCGCCGGGCTTCAGATGCGGCGCGATCTCGGCCGCAACCGGGCCGCAGGCGCCGACGGGAATGCAGAGGATGACGAGATCGGCATCCCTGACCGCTTCGGCATTGGTCTCGACGACGCGATCGACGATACCGAGCTCGGCAACGCGCGCCCGGGACTTCTCCGAGCGCGCGGTGGTCACGATCTCGCCGACGAGGCCCTGTGCGCGCGCGCCGCGCGCGATCGAGCCGCCGATCAGGCCGAAGCCGATCAGTGCGATGCGGTTGAAGAGCGGAGCCGTGGTCACGATGTCACTTTCCGGCCAGGAAGTCGCGCAGCCCCTCGACCACGAGGCGGTTGGCTTCCTCGGTGCCAATGGTCATGCGCAGCGCATGCGGCAGCTTGTAATTGTTGAGCGCGCGCAGCACGAGGCCGCGCCGCGTGAGATAGGCGTCGGCTTCCGCCGCGGTCCTGCCCTTGTCGGTCGGGAAGTGGATCAGCACGAAGTTGGCGACGCTCGGCGTCACCTTCAGCCCGAGCTTGCCGATCTCCTCGGTCAGCCAGTTGCGCCACTGTTCGGTGTGGGTCCGCGACATCTGCACATGCCCGCTATCCTCGATCGCCGCCACTGCGGCGAGCATCGCCGGCGTCGTGACGTTGAACGGACCGCGGATGCGGTTGCAGGCATCGACGATATGCGCCGGGCCGAACATCCAGCCGACGCGCAGCGCCGCCAGGCCGTGGATCTTGGAGAAGGTGTGCGTCACCACGGTGTTGTCGGTGGTCGCGACCAGCTCGATGCCGAGCTCGTAATCGTTGCGCGAGACATAGTCGGCGTAAGCCGCGTCGAGCACCAGCAGCACATGCGAAGGCAGGGCGGCGCGCAGGCGCTTGACCTCGTCGAACGGGATATAGGTGCCGGTCGGATTGTTCGGGTTGGCGAGCCAGACCAGTTTTGTGCGCGGCGTCACCACCTTGAGGATGGCGTCGACATCGGCGGTGAAATTGCTCTCGGCCGCGATCACGTTCTTCGCGCCGTTCGCCATGGTGGCGATCGGATAGACCAGGAAGCCGTGGGTGGTCGAGATCGCCTCGTCGCCGGGCGCGAGATAGGTGTGCGCCAAGAGATTGAGGATCTCGTCGGAGCCGGCGCCGCAGATGATGCGGTCGGGATCGAGCCCATAGGCGCGGCCGATCGCCTCGCGCAGCACGCGCGAGGTGCCCTCCGGATAGTCCTCGAGATGGTCAGCGGCGGCCTTGTAGGCCGCGATCGCCTTCGGCGACGGCCCGAACGGCGTCTCGTTGGCGGACAGCTTGAACACCTTGCGGCCCGGTTCCGGCACCGGGCTCTTGCCGGGCGTGTAGGGCGCAATATCGAGGATGCCGGGGTTCGGCACGGGGCGGGACATCATCTACTCCGGATATACGGACGGCCAGTTCTGACTTCAGGTCCTGCTTCAGGTCTTGCTTCAGGTCCTGGCCGATCCGTTAGAGGGCACCGTATAGCGCGTTGCGTGGCTGCCGACGAGGGCCGAAGAGCGCACCGAGGCGCCGGCCTTGATCAAGGCGAGCTTGATCTTCTCGAAACCCTTGCTCTCAAGGTCTTGCCCGGTGACCGAGACCAGCAGGGCTGCCCCGTCGAAGGCGGTGTCGGGGACCGCGACGATCTCGGCGAGCGGCGCCAGCGCGCGGGCGACATCGGCGTTCCAGCCGGAGACGCGCACGCTCCAGGTCTGCACCTCCGTCACCATGGCGTCGTCAGCGACCCGCGAGATCAGGAACACCGGCAGCGCGGCGGGATGGTCG
Source organism: Bradyrhizobium sp. INPA03-11B (assembly GCF_040446015.1). Lineage (NCBI taxonomy): Bacteria > Pseudomonadati > Pseudomonadota > Alphaproteobacteria > Hyphomicrobiales > Nitrobacteraceae > Bradyrhizobium > Bradyrhizobium sp. INPA03-11B. Next base: position 97,016 of record NZ_JASGSR010000002.1, on the reverse strand, counting down.
GCGCGCTCGAGGAACGGCAGCCGCGCGATGATCTTCGGCGCGCCATCGGCCTCCAGCGCATTCCACCACGGCGTGCGGCTCGCGATCGCGGAGACCAGCGCGAGGTCGCCCCTCGATTTAGCCACCGCCTCGACTGCGGCCTGGGCGCTGAAATGCGACACGTAGGGCACCACGAAGCCGAAGTGAAACCGCGCCGAGTCGCGCATCGCGGACTCGCCGACCGAGACGTCAGCATGTACGGCGAATGGCGCCTGCACATAGGTGAAGGTCGAGATGATGACGCGCCAGATGCCCTCGATGGTGTCGAGCGGGAGGATGCCGCGATGGCGCTGCACCAGCTCGCGCATCATGCTGGCCTCGCGCGCCGGGCGGAACGCCGAGCCGACCTCCTGGGTCTTCTTGACCTGGATCAAGCGGTCGATGATGTCGCCGCGCGCCATCAGCAGGCGGTGCACCTGCTCGTCGATCGCATCGATCTCCTTGCGCAGCTCCTGCAGCGAAGGCGGCGACGGGGGTGGGTTGGACATGCTCTCAAACCTTGTCGTCCGGGCGGCCCGATGCCGTGCCGGACAGGGTCCCTGATTAGGAAAGACGGGCAGCGAAAGCAAAGAGAAACGTCGCAGGCGTGCCTTGCGCATTCGGTTAACCATGGGTGCCCGGCAGGGGGAGCTTCGCTGGCCGCCTTGACGGCGGGGGGCCTGAGGACTAGGTTCGCTGCACTCCGTGGTCATTTGAGCCGGCCGGCTTGCAGCCACGTTAAACAACTCGCTAAACAGGCCGGGGACAGATCAGCTCCCGGCCGAACCTTGTTCAGGCCGGGTTTTTTATGGCCTGATTTCTGTTCGAGCCCTCCCGCGCGGAGGCAGGGTCGCCTAGATGAGCAACGTGCGTCCGATACCGAGCCCGCAAACCCAGAGCGATGATCGCGCCCATGAGGCCGATCATCCGTCGTCATCGCTGGCGAAGTTCGGCATGGACCAGCCGCTCAAGCTGGATTGCGGCGTCGATCTCGCGCCGTTCCAGATCGCCTATCAGACCTATGGCCAGCTCAATGCCGACAGGTCCAACGCGATCCTGATCTGCCACGCGCTGACCGGCGATCAGCACGTCAACAACACCCATCCCGTCACCGGCAAGCCGGGCTGGTGGGACACCATGGTCGGCGCCGGCAAGCCGATCGATCCCGACAAATACTTCATCATCTGCTCCAACGTGATCGGCGGCTGCATGGGCTCGACCGGCCCTGCGTCGCTGAATCCCGCGACCGGCAAGGTGTGGGGGCTCGATTTCCCGATCATCACCATCCCCGACATGGTGCGTGCGCAGGCGATGCTGATCGACCGGCTCGGCATCACGACGCTGTTTTGCGTGGTCGGCGGTTCGATGGGCGGCATGCAGGTGCTGCAATGGACCGCGGCCTATCCCGAGCGCGTGTTCTCGACACTCGCGATCGCCTGCTCGACGCGCCACTCGGCGCAGAACATCGCGTTCCACGAGCTCGGCCGGCAGGCCGTGATGGCCGATCCGGACTGGCGCGGCGGCCGCTATGTCGACGAGGACACCCATCCGCATCGCGGATTGGCGGTGGCGCGGATGGCCGCGCACATCACCTATCTCTCGGACGCCGCGCTGCATCGCAAGTTCGGCCGCCGCATGCAGGACCGCGAGCTGCCGACCTTCTCGTTCGATGCGGATTTCCAGGTCGAGAGCTATCTGCGCTACCAGGGCTCGTCCTTTGTCGAGCGGTTCGATGCCAACAGCTATCTGTATCTGACCCGCGCGATGGACTATTTCGACATCGCGGCGGACCATAACGGCGTGCTGGCGAAGGCGTTCACCGGCATCAAGACCCGGTTCTGCGTGGTGTCGTTCACCAGCGACTGGCTGTTCCCGACCTCGGAATCGCGCGCGCTCGTGCATGCGCTGAATGCATCGAGTGCGCGGGTGTCGTTCGCCGAGATCGAGACCGATCGGGGGCACGACGCCTTCCTGCTCGATGTGCCCGAATTCCTCGAAATCTCCCGCGCTTTCCTGCAGGCGGCAGGCAAGGCGCGCGGACTGAAGGAAGACGGCCAGTCATGAGCATGCAGCAGACACTGCCCTTGCCGGGCGTCGCGCCGGAGCGGACCGGCGGTTATCGCAGGGATCATCTCCTGGTTGCCGAGATGGTGCAGCCGGGCTCGCGCGTGCTCGACGTCGGCTGCGGCGACGGCGAATTGCTGCAGCTGTTGGAGAGCCGCGGCATCGACGGCCGCGGCATCGAGCTGTCGCGCGAGGGCGTCAACGGCTGCGTCGCCAAGGGCCTCGCGGTGGTGCAGGGCGATGCCGACACCGACCTCGTCAACTATCCCGACGATGCGTTCGACTACGTGATCCTGTCGCAGACCTTGCAGGCGACGCGGCAGCCCAAGGTGGTGCTGGAGAACCTGCTGCGGATCGGCCAGCGCGCCATCGTCTCGTTCCCGAATTTCGGGTTCTGGAAGATGCGGCTGCAGCTTTTGATCGGCGGCCACATGCCGCGGACGGAGAATCTGCCGGCGAGCTGGTACGACACCTCCAACATCCATTTCTGCACCATCAAGGACTTCGTGGAGCTCTGCGAGCAGATCAACGTCAAGATGGAGCGCGCGGTGGCGCTCGATCTCTACGGCCGCCCGGTACCGCTCAATCTGCCGTGGTGGGTGTGGAACATGTTCGGCGAGCAGGGCGTGTTCCTGCTCAGCCGCGGCGCGGGGAAGTAGGATCTGCGCGGCGCGTCAAACCGGCGCTGCCACCAGTGACCTCGGATCGCGCACCGGCCAGCGGCCGGCCTCGACCAGCGCGATGAAGCGTTCCACCATCTCGTTGAACAGCGCCGGCTCCTCGAGGTTGAGCACGTGGCCCGACTTTGGAAAGAAGGCGAGGCCGGCGGCCGGCAGATGCTGCTTCAGGAACATGCTGGGCGCGATGCAATTGTCATCCTCGTCGCCGCACAGGATCAGCGCCGGCGTCGCCGCGCGCTTGATGGCGTCGGTCATGGTGTAGATCGAGGGCCGGCCGCCCTGGAAGCTGCGCATCGTGTTGGCCGAGCCCTTGGCGTCGTGGCGGGCGAGCGCGGCGTAGAAATCGGCATGGCCGCGCGGGTCCTTGACCAGGAACGGAATCCGGCTCGGCGCCTCGCGCGTCACCTTGGCGACCTCGACCGAGCCGATGGTCTCGTATTGCTCGGCATTGGCGCGGCACTGCGCGCGGAAGGCATCGAGATTCTCGAGGCTCGAGCCGGAGCCGACCGCGGCGAGCGTCATCGACAGCGCGCGCTCCGGCGCATTGAGTGCGATCTGCAGCGACGAATAGGAGCCCATCGAGAGGCCGACGAAATGCGCTTTCGCTATGCCGAGATGATCGAGCACCGCGAGCGCGTCGGTATAGAAATGCTTGTAGGTGTAGGCGTCGGCACTCGCAGGCACGTCCGACGGCGTGTAGCCGCGCGCGGAATAGGCGATGCAGCGGTGGCCGCGCGCGAAGTAGCGCAGCTGCGGTTCCCAGTTGGTGTGATCGGCCGCGAATTCGTGGAGGAAGATGATCGGGGTCCCGCTGCCGGCCTCTTCAAAGTGCAGGCGGACATTATCTTTCGTGGTGGCGTAGGGCATTGAAATTCTCCTCTCGTTGGCCGGCCCCAGATTTGCAGTTAATTTTCACGGCTGCAATGCGGCAGTTCTGGTTCCTTTCTCGTCATCGAATCAGCGCGGAATGACCCAGAAATCGTTTTCCTGGCGTCACATGAAATCTTCCTCTCGCCACATCCCGATTTTCAAAACCATCGCCGCATTCCCTGAGGGAATGCGACGGGGAAACGGGGGGCGTTTCAGAGGATCTCGTGAAGTATGGTTCAGTTGCTCGCGTATCGCCGGTCGCTTCGTGTTTTGGCGCTGGCCCTGTGTTCGCTCACGCTCGCCGTCGTTTCGGTTTCTCCGGCGTCCGCCCGTCCGCACCATCAGCGTCACGCGCACTCGGCTCATGCCGGTCATCACCACTATGTCCGTCATCACGATCGCCACGCGGCGCGGCTGTCGCGCGCCGAGCGCCGCGCACTCGCGCAGCCGGACGGTATCGTCGAAACCGATGCGGCCGAGTTGCCGGGCAACGCTGAAGCCGTGCCCAACACCGGCGGCGTCAGCATGGCAAGCGGCTTCGGCTCGTCCGGCATCGTCGCCGCGGCGCGCCGCTATCTCGGCGGCAACCCGACCGGCCGTTCCAGCCTGTGGTGTGCGCGCTTCATGAACATGGTGCTGCAGCAGACCGGACATCGCGGCACCGGCTCCGACATGGCAAGTTCGTTCGCCAAATACGGCACGCGCATTTCGGGGCCGCAGGTCGGCGCCATCGCGGTGATGGGCCGCCGCGGCGGCGGTCATGTCGGCATCATCACCGGCGTCGATGCCAAGGGCAATCCGATCATGATCTCGGGCAACAGCAGCCACCGTGTCCGCGAGGTACCGGTCTCGCGCGGCCGGATCTACGCCTATGTGATGCCGACGAACTGAGGCGCGACTGCCACCTCTCCCCGGGGATGCGGGAGAGGTGGTCACGCGCGGCGAGGTCGACCGGCGCTGCAGGCCAGCTTCACTTCTCGTGCTCCTTCGCCTCGATCGTGTCGACGTTGGTGGCCTCGAGGTTGCTCAGGGGGACTTCGACCGCAGCGGGTTGATACCAGGCGAATTGCGAGAAGTAGTTTGCGAGCACCTGATCCTTGAAGAACCGGCCATGCCGCGCGAAAATCTCGTTTCGTGCGATGCGCAGCTCGACCGCCGACATGTCCTTGAGATCGGCTTCACTCAGAAATCGCCGATCGGAATCGGGAAAGAGAAAACCGTCATGCGTCTTGGCGCGCTGCGTGACGGAGGCCGGAACGGCAGGCGGCGTCGTGCGTCCGACGGTGGTCTGATCATCCGATGCGCCCGATTTGACCACGGTATGTTCGAATGCGGGCCCGACGGTCCAGACCGCCAGCGCCAACGCTGCGGCGGCGACGCCTGCGCCGTACTTCCAGTAGCGCTTGATCGGTGAAACTTCGCGCAGCGGCGATCGCCCGGCTTCATTCAGGACCTCGTTGATCGTGTCGATCAGGCGGGCCATGTGCATGCGAAAATCCTGGCCCGAGTCGACCCGGGCGGCGTTGCAGAAGTGCAGGAAGCGAAGCGATTCCGGCAGCTCGGCTGCCTCCGGCATGGTTGCGCCGTTCACCAGCAGCGGCAGCAGAGTCTTGTTGTGCTTGAGCGCCGTCTCGATCTCGAAACGCACGGAATCGGCGGGATCCTCCAGACGCGTGGGTTTCCCATCTTCGGTCTTGCCGATCCAATGCGGACCGATCACGGCGATCACGACGTCGCAGGCAGTGATGGCCTTGGCGATCCGATCGACGAAGTTGGCGCCGGTGCGAATGCTGTTGACGTCGAAGAATACGGATTTCTCGCCGTACTTCTCGATCAGATGGTCCGCGATGCGGCCCGCTGTATCCTGATCGACCCGCCGGTACGAAACCATGATCATGCTCATGGCAACCCCGTGCAATCAATTTCGACAAATTTGCTGCAGTTCAAAATGTCGAGTGAAGTCTATTTCACGCAACCGAACATTGCAATGCGATGCGCGTCTATGCCGTATTCAAGGAATACGGAACCCGGCGTGATCTACTGCGGTTCCGCGGCAATCGTGTCGCCGACCGCCGCGCCGCCGTCGCTGATGATCTCGGCGTAGATGCCGCATTCGTTGTTGCCGAAGCGCTGCATCAGCGTGTTCGGGACCGAGAGGTCGCGCGCGCCGGTATCGGGATCGACATTGACCGCGGCACAGCGTGTGATCCGCTTCACAACCTTGGCCCGTGCACTGCCGATCGCAATGGTCCGGTCGAGCAGGCTGGCTTCATGCCAGGCCGGCCAGCCCTCGACGTAGAGGTTGGCGCGGAAGCGCAGCGGATGCACCGGCGCCTGCACCATCTCCTCGATCGCCCGCAGGCTCGCCAGGTTGATGATCGAGACCACCTTGCGCGGCACGTCGGAGAAGCTGTGGCCGGGGCTGACCAGCACCTTGGGCGGTCCCTTGATCTGTCCGGCATGACGATCGGCGAAATAGCGTTCGATCGCGGCGCGCCCGGCCTCAGTCTCGAGATCGCCTTGGGCGACCATCGCGCCGTCCCGGCGCAGCGTCAGCACATGGCTGTCGTCGTCGAAATGGGCCCGCAGCGGCGCCAGCCATTCGTCCCGTTGCAGCATCAGGAAATGCGGCTTCGCCAGCCATTTCGGCGCGGCCGGATCGAAACCGCTCGGCCCGTTTTCGATGGCGTAGCGGCGATCCGAGCGCAGCGTCTCGCCGACCTTGAGCTCTGCGCGGGGCAGCGGCTCGGGCGTCAGACCCTTGACGGGATAGCGGTAGATGCCGGTGATCCGGGCGGAGGAGGCGTGTGCGTTGTCCATCCGCCCGCTCTAGCCTGTTTGGTGGGCGAGGAGAACCGCCGCCAACGCCACGGCAGCTAGTCGGGCCGCGCTGCGCCAGGCGTGTCCAGCACGCGCTGCATGAATACGAGTTCGAGCCAGCGGCCGAATTTGCGGCCGACCTCCGGCATCCTGGCGACCTCGACAAAGCCGGCCTGCGCATGGAGCCGGAGCGAGGCGGGATTGCCGCCGTCGATGCCGGCGATCATGACGTGCTTGCCGAGCGTGGTGGCCGCGGCGATGAGCTCGTCGACGATGACGCGGCCCAAACCGCGGCCGCGATGATCGACGTGGATGTAGACGCTGTGCTCGACGCTGTAGCGGTAACCGGGGAACGCCCGGAAATCGCCGAACGTGCCGTAGCCGAGCACCACAGGCCCTTCGGCCGCGACCAGCACCGGGTAGCCCAGCGCCAGCCGGGCCTGCATCCAGGCCAGCCGCTCGCCCTCGGAATCCTGCTTCTCCGTCCAGATCGCGTTCGAGTTGGCGACCGCCTCATTGAAGATCGCGGTGATGGCGGGGATGTCCTGCTCGGTGGCGGGGCGGATAATCATCGGTCTTCCTCGACAAGCCTCTTGAATGGACCCCATCGTCTACTATATAAGACGTTATGTCAATTATAGAAGACAAGGCCGATGAGGCTCTCGGGCGGCGGGTTCGCGCCGAACGGGAGGGCCGCGGCTGGTCGCTGGCGGAACTCGCCGGGCGGGCAGGCGTGTCCAAGGCCATGCTGAGCAAGATCGAGCGGGCGGAGGCCAGCCCGACGGCGGCAACGCTGTCGCGGATCGCCACGGCCTATGGCCTGACCATGGCCGCGCTGTTCGAGGTTGCCTCAGCCAGCTCCCGCCTGCAGCGGGCCAAGGATCAGCCGGTATGGCGCGATCCGAAGGCGGCCTATCTGCGACGGCAGGTGTTCCTGCATCCAGCCAATCCGCTGGAGCTGGTGGAGGTCGAGCTGCCTGCCAACCAGGAAGCCGGCTTCCCTGCCAGCGCCTATCACCTGATCCGTCAGGTGGTCTGGGTGATCAGCGGCCGCCTCGTCTTGATGGAAGGGGCGGAGCGCCATGAGCTCGCCGCGGGTGATCGCGTCGAGCTTGGGCCGCCGTCGGACATCGTCTTCCGTAACGAAACTGCTCAGCCCTGCCGCTACCTTGTCGCCATCGTGCGGCGCTGAGCTCCACCAGGCGAAATCGCAGACTGTGGCTCTTCCGATTCGGAACCAAGTGCCCACATCTGCGGCAAGCCTGAAAAATGATGGCGACGACCAGAGGCTGGTTGAGGAACGTCAACGCGGCCCGCGGAAACCCAATGAAGATGCCGGAACCATGCCTGAATGGGTGGTGACGGCAGGCCGAGGGAAAACGAATGAACATCGAGAAGTACACCGAGCGCGCGCGCGGATTCATCCAGTCTGCCCAGTCGCTCGCAATGCGCGACGGTCACCAGCAATTCTCACCGCTGCATCTGTTGAAGGTATTGCTGGACGACAATGAGGGGCTCGCCGGAGGTCTGATCGACCGCGCTGGCGGCAATTCCAGAGCGATCCTGAAATCGACCGAAGAGGCGCTGAACAAGCTGCCGAAGGTGTCGGGCAATGGTGCCGGACAGGTTTACCTGTCGCCGGAGCTGGCGCGCGCCTTCGATGCGGCGGAAAAGGCCGCCGACAAGGCCGGCGACAGTTTTGTCACCGTCGAGCGGCTGCTGCTCGGGCTCTCGCTCGAGAAGCGCAGCGAAGCTGCGAACATCCTCAGCAAGGGCGGCGTCACGGCGCAGAACCTGAACGCGGCGATCGAAGCGCTGCGCAAGGGCCGCACCGCCGATAGCGCGACCGCGGAGAACGCGTATGACGCGCTGAAGAAATATGCCCGCGACCTGACCCAGGCGGCGCGCGACGGCAAGCTTGACCCGGTAATTGGCCGCGACGAGGAGATCCGCCGCACCATCCAGGTGCTGTCGCGGCGAACCAAGAACAATCCCGTCCTGATCGGTGAGCCCGGCGTCGGCAAGACCGCGATCGTCGAGGGCCTGGCGTTGCGCATCCTCAACGGCGACGTGCCGGAGAGCCTGAAGGACAAAAAGCTGCTGTCGCTCGACATGGGCGCTTTGATCGCCGGCGCGAAATATCGCGGCGAGTTCGAGGAGCGGCTGAAATCCGTGCTGCAGGAGGTCTCGACCGCCGAGGGCGGCATCATCCTGTTCATCGACGAGATGCACACCCTGATCGGCGCCGGCAAGACCGACGGCGCGATGGACGCGTCCAACCTGTTGAAGCCTGCGCTGGCGCGCGGTGAGCTGCACTGTATCGGCGCGACCACGCTCGACGAGTACCGCAAGCATGTCGAGAAGGATGCCGCGCTGGCGCGCCGGTTCCAGCCGATCTATGTCAGCGAGCCGACGGTCGAGGACACCATCTCGATCCTGCGCGGCCTGAAGGACAAATACGAGCAGCACCACGGCGTGCGCATCACCGACTCCGCGTTGGTGGCCGCGACCACGTTGTCGAACCGCTACATCACCGACCGCTTCCTGCCGGACAAGGCCATCGACCTGATGGACGAGGCGGCGGCGCGGCTGAAGATGCAGGTCGATTCCAAGCCCGAAGAGCTCGATTCGCTGGATCGCGACATCATCCGGCTCAAGATCGAGCAGGAGGCGCTAAAGAAGGAGAACGATGCCGGCTCCAAGAGCCGCCTGCAGACCCTGGAGAAAGAGCTCGCCGGGCTCGAGGAGCGGTCGACCGCGCTGACGGCGCGCTGGAGCGCGGAGAAGAACAAGCTCTCCAACGCCCAGAAGCTGAAGAGCGAACTCGATGCGCTCCGTGTCGAGCTGGCCAATGCGCAGCGTCGCGGCGAATTCCAGAAGGCGGGCGAGCTGGCCTATGGCCGGATCCCCGAGCTGGAGCGGAAGCTCGCCGACATCGAGGCTCAGGAAAACAGCAAGCCGAACGGCGGCGAGATGATGGAGGAGGCGGTCACCGCCAACCACATCGCGCAGGTCGTCTCGCGCTGGACCGGCGTGCCGGTCGACAAGATGCTCGAGGGCGAAAAGGACAAGCTCCTGAAAATGGAGGACAGTCTCGCCAAGCGCGTCGTCGGCCAGGCCGAAGCCGTCCGTGCGGTGGCAACCGCCGTGCGTCGTGCCCGCGCGGGCCTGCAGGATCCGAACCGGCCGACCGGCTCGTTCATGTTCTTAGGCCCTACCGGCGTCGGCAAGACCGAGCTGACCAAGGCGCTCGCCGCTGATCTGTTCAACGACGAGACCGCGATGGTCCGCCTCGACATGTCCGAGTTCATGGAGAAGCACTCGGTCTCGCGGCTGATCGGCGCGCCTCCCGGCTATGTCGGCTACGACGAGGGTGGTGCACTGACCGAAGCCGTTCGGCGCCGGCCCTACCAGGTCGTGCTGTTCGACGAGATCGAGAAGGCGCATCCCGATGTCTTCAACGTGCTGTTGCAGGTGCTCGACGACGGCCGCCTGACCGATGGGCAGGGCCGTACCGTCGACTTCCGCAACACGCTGATCATCATGACTTCGAACCTCGGTTCGGAATTCCTGGTGAATCAGCCGGAAGGCGAGGACACCGCAGCGGTCCGCGATCAGGTGATGGGCGTCGTGCGGGCGCATTTCAGGCCGGAGTTCCTGAACCGCATCGACGAGATCATCCTGTTCCACCGGCTGCAGCGGAACGAGATGGGCCGCATCGTCGAGATCCAGTTCGCGCGGCTGACCAAGCTGCTCGAGGATCGCAAGATCGAGCTGACGCTCGATCCGAAGGCGCGGGACTGGCTCGCGGAGAAGGGCTGGGATCCGGCGTATGGCGCCCGTCCGCTGAAGCGGGTGATCCAGCGCAGCGTGCAGGATCCGCTGGCCGAGATGATCCTCGCCGGCGAGGTCAAGGATGGCGATCGCGTGCTGATCTCGGAGAAGGGCAACGTGCTGACCTTCAACGGTCAGGCGTCCAAGACGGCCGAGATCGTGCAGTTCGATGCCCCGGTCTCGAAGCGCAAGCTGAACTGAGCATACCTACAGCGAAACTGGATGCGGCCTGGCGACAGGCCGCATCCGCGTGACAATCGACGGGCTGTGCGTGACGAGTTCCTGTCCGGCGGCCCGATTCGTGTCCCGGTTTTAATGAAACGCCCGTCGGCGGCGTTCGTTTTCCTCATGAATGATCGGCTGGCGTGGCAACGTCCCGCGCAGCTGCAAAGGGACGTATTTGGCGCGGACCGCATCGCTGATTCGCGCGCCATCTTGCATCATCCTGCAAAGCCACGCCGCCGGTCGCCCTCAGCAGAAGGCGAATTGCATGAGCAGAGAACTCATTGCCCATAACCGGCCCGTCTATGACGATCTTCATCCCCGCGTCTACGGCACGGCCGCAGGCCTGGTCGGATGGTTCGTGCTGTCGGCCTGGATCCTGTTCGACCGCCAGGGCGAGGTCGAGCTGTCGCTGATGTTCGTCACTGTATTGCTGTTTGTCGCGGTGCTGCTGCCGTGGCTGCTGTCGCAGATCTGGCGGAGATACGACTACCGGCACGATCGGCATCCGCGGCCGATTCCGTTTGGCGAGTGGCGGAGGGGCGAATTCGCGGTCTGGGGCAGCACGATCAACAGCACCCATGCGACGATCGACATGCTGCTGCCGCTCGCGGCCGTCGCATTCGGATTGACCGCGATCGGGATCGTTTTCCTGATCTGCGCGAGCTTCGCGCCGTAGATCGTCTGTCGTGCTGTCATTCCTGCGGGGCGATGGGCGGTGAGGGCTCGTCGTCCTCGGCAGGCTCGAGCTCTGTGAGGATGTCGACCAGCTCACGGGTACGGCCCGTGGCCAGCGGCCTGCCGTCATTCATCAGCGGCTCGTCATTGGCGAGCCAGGCCTGCGCCTCGGCAAGCTCGGCGATCGTCGCCCCGGATGCGATGATTCGCGCAATCGTGACGTCGTCGGCGTGGCTGACGGCTTTCAGCACGTCGTCGCGGGTGAGTTGGGTCATGGTTGCATATCCTCATTGGGCAAATCCTCACCCGCCGGCCATCCCGGCCAGCGGGTGAGGAATCGATGAGTTCGATGCCTCAGCTATGAGTGGTGAGCCGGGGCGGATGCTGGGACATCATCCAGAGCTCGATCGCCGCAAGGGCCGCGACTGCGATGCCGATGACCACGTGCACGGTTGTCGCGGTGGTGGCTCCCTGGAAACCAAGGACCCACGGCGAGACCAGCGCCCAAAGCCCGACGATGAGGTTCAGCCACTCCTCCCAGACCGCGAAGGCCGCGAGCGCGGCGATCGCAAGGACCGCCATCGCAATGCCGACGATGTGGGCGTTGGCGGAAACCGTTCCGCCGTCGAACTTGAACAGCCACGGCGACAGGAAAAGAATCGCGCCGAGGATCAGGTTTGCGACGTCACACAGTTTTGCGTTTGTCCAGTTCTCCATGACTCCCTCCATTGGAGGTTTCACCTTCGAATCAACTGGATGACCGCCGTTCGAGTTCCCGTCTTGTTCCGCGAAATTTGGTGGATTTCGTGGGATTTTGGCGGAAATCGCCGCCGCCACCGATGTTCGGCGGCGCGTGTTTCGACGCGGCCATCAGCTTCCAAAAGGGAGCGCAGCGGCGGCGTCAGACGGCCCGTGGGCCCGGGAAATAATCAGCGGTTGGTGATGGAGCGCGTCTGCGAGGTCGAGCTCGTGGCGTCCGAGACGATGCGCGAGCTGCCGCGGCTCGACATCTGGGCTTCGATCCGGTCGCGCTCCTTCTCGAAGTTCGCCAGCATCGGGCCTTCCAGCGAGCGGCCGCGCGGCAGCTTCACGCGCATCGGGTCGACGAATCGGCCGTTGACCAGGATTTCGTAGTGGACGTGCGGGCCGGTCGACTGGCCGGTCGAGCCGACGAAGCCGATCACCTGGCCCTGCCGCACCTTCTTGCCGATCTCCATGCCCTTGGCGAAGGCCGACATGTGGCCGTAGGCCGTCTCATAGCCGTTCGCATGCTTCATGCGGATATATTTGCCGTAGCCGCCCTCGTATCCGACCTTCTCCAGCACGCCGTTGCCGGAAGCGAAGATCGGCGTGCCGTAGGCGGTGGCCCAGTCGACGCCGGTGTGCATCTTCACATAGCCGAGGATCGGATGGCGGCGGCCGCCGAAGCCCGAACGCATGATCGCGTTGTTGACCGGCTTGCGCACCAGGAACTTCTTCGCGCTCTTGCCGGTCTCGTCATAGTAGTCGACGAGGCCGTCGTCCGAGCTCTGGAATCGGTAGTATTTCTTGGTTTCGCCGCCCACGGTCAGCGCAGCGTAGAGCACTTCGGTCTTTTCGGTGCTGGTGACGCCTTCATCCTCGCCGGCAAAGAACACGTCGAACGAGTCGCCGGGCTGGACCTTGCGTTGGAAATCGACGTCATAGGAGTAGATCTTGACCATGTCTTCGATGACGGTCGGCGGCACCTTGTTGCGCAGCGCGGTCTCGTAAATGCTCTGATAGAGCCGCACGCCGCTGCCATCATCCTCGTCGTCGTCGCTGGAATTGTCGGCGGTGTCGGTCGTGGTGTTCATGCTCTGCACGTCGACGGCGACATATTTGCCGAGATCGGACAGGGCGGCGACGGCTTCGACCACGGAATCATTGGCGACAATCACCCGATAGGGTTGCAGCCGGGCGCCCGGAGCTGCCGGCGCCATCAGGATCCGCACCTTCTGGCCTTCCTTCAGGCCGCCGTCGCGGCCGCGCGGGCCGAGCGTTGCGGCAATTGCCTTCGCCTCGTCGGGTGTTGCGCCCTGATCGCGCAGGATCGAGGTGATGCTGTCGCCCTTCTTGACGAGGTGAACCCGTTCACCGACCGGATTGCCGCCGGTGACCTGCTCTTTGGTCTTCGGCAGCAGGGTGACGTTCTCCGGCACAACGCGGGTCTCGAAGCCTGCATAGGGGTCGGAGGTGTTGCCCTCGGTGGCGTAGGCCATCCGCATATCAGGGCCAGCGCCGGTGGCATCTGCCGCGGCATTGGCGAGCGAGGCATAGCGCACCGAATTGCCGGAGCCGCGCCAATTGGCGGCGTCACGGACCCGCATCAGGATGTCGTCGAGCCCGACGCCTGCGGCGAGCTTGGCTTTCGGCAGCACCGTTCCGAGATCCTTGGTGACGAAAGAGACCTCGGCGTCGGGCTCGGCGGCGGCCGCCGCATTCGGATCCTCGGCCGCAGCCGGCGTGTCGGAGCCGACATCGGTCAGCAGACGCTGCGCGTTGAATGGCGGTATCTTGGACGACAGATCGCTCGTGGTCATCGAGAGATTGCCGGAAATCCGGATGAAGGGCCTGACTCGCATCACGTCGCGGTTGCCGACGCGGGTCACGGTCGAGACGCGCACCAGGCTGCGCGAAGCGGAGTTTTCGTTGGGCGGCGGCAGGCGGTCACCCTTGTGCAGGCTGACGACGCGATCGTTGCCGGTGAAGGCGCCGCGCAGCGCGCCTTCGACGCGCTCCGGCACCTTGGCGAAGGTCATCTCGCCGTCGAGCGAGGCAAAAACGGCGCCGCCGATCAGGGCCGCGCCACAGAGTCCGGTGAGAATGGTGCCGCTAAACCATTGTACGGAGACACGGCGACGATCGATCACCGCGGCCTCGGTGCCGTCGACTGAAAGCGGCGGTTCGTGACCGAGATCGATCATCCCGGTCTCGCGCCCAATGCCGCTTCCGCGTGACGCCCGTTGGCTCAACCCGATGTCCCCCCAAATTCCAGCAATTGCGATCGTCCTCTGCTCGTCCTCATCTCCGCCGCGCTCCCTCGGAGAGGGATTTCGGCAGTGTGGCGAGCCACACGCATCGAAGTCGAAGAGACGAAGGCCATTCGCTGGCCGCACTCTCGAACGTCAATGGTGTGCAGATCTCTCGATATTGCTCGGCCGCGTAGGGAAGAGGCGACGGGTTCTCGAAGAAATCGCCTGGTCCCCCTGAAAAACCACCCGAGCCCCCACTGGTTTCGAGCGGTTCATTGCATTCGTTATAGCGAGAACGTCGCAGGATTGTGGCTCAAGTGCGGCATTTAGGGTGGAAAAGTTTCCTGAGGCAGGTGGGTGCCGCCGCCGGCCTGGAGCGGCTTGGAACCCGTTCCGAGGGGCCTGACGGGCCCCCCGGCGCCAAACTTTTTTTCAAGTTTTTTACCACGCGGGTTGGGTGACGAATTTTTACCTCCGACCTAAGTCACGGAAAGCACGAGATTTTCTTCGCACTGCACAAGCGATTTGGGCGTACGACGTTTTGTTGACAATGGGCGTTGACAATCCCGAGGGGTGGGGACTATAAACCAACCACTGAGCGCGGCGCCGCCGGGTCACTGACCAAGGCGAGCGAACGCGCCTCTGATGCTCCTCACTTAGATGAGTGACACAACAGCCGACATAAATCGGTTGAGGTTCACTGTCTGCCGGTGAAGGGTAGAACCACCCTCTAAGGGTGTGGGGTCGTCCGATCCCGGGCTGTTTGACAAGTGAAGATGAAGAAAGAGAAACGTGGACGGCGGAGTCCTTGCGTCTCTCGGAATACTTGAAAGCTTCGGCTTTTGACTTCTGAGAGTGGACGAAAGACTTCGGCGGTACACGTTTTAAAGGTTACACCATCGCTGCCAACGATGTGAATCGCAGGCGGCTCGTTGACTTCGGTCGACGAAGAATGGTGGGACCTCGTCAAACGTTGTGATCAGCCGGTTCAAGGTTTCAAGTCCAACTTGAGAGTTTGATCCTGGCTCAGAGCGAACGCTGGCGGCAGGCTTAACACATGCAAGTCGAGCGGGCATAGCAATATGTCAGCGGCAGACGGGTGAGTAACGCGTGGGAACGTACCTTTTGGTTCGGAACAACTGAGGGAAACTTCAGCTAATACCGGATAAGCCCTTACGGGGAAAGATTTATCGCCGAAAGATCGGCCCGCGTCTGATTAGCTAGTTGGTGAGGTAATGGCTCACCAAGGCGACGATCAGTAGCTGGTCTGAGAGGATGATCAGCCACATTGGGACTGAGACACGGCCCAAACTCCTACGGGAGGCAGCAGTGGGGAATATTGGACAATGGGCGCAAGCCTGATCCAGCCATGCCGCGTGAGTGATGAAGGCCCTAGGGTTGTAAAGCTCTTTTGTGCGGGAAGATAATGACGGTACCGCAAGAATAAGCCCCGGCTAACTTCGTGCCAGCAGCCGCGGTAATACGAAGGGGGCTAGCGTTGCTCGGAATCACTGGGCGTAAAGGGTGCGTAGGCGGGTCTTTAAGTCAGGGGTGAAATCCTGGAGCTCAACTCCAGAACTGCCTTTGATACTGAAGATCTTGAGTTCGGGAGAGGTGAGTGGAACTGCGAGTGTAGAGGTGAAATTCGTAGATATTCGCAAGAACACCAGTGGCGAAGGCGGCTCACTGGCCCGATACTGACGCTGAGGCACGAAAGCGTGGGGAGCAAACAGGATTAGATACCCTGGTAGTCCACGCCGTAAACGATGAATGCCAGCCGTTAGTGGGTTTACTCACTAGTGGCGCAGCTAACGCTTTAAGCATTCCGCCTGGGGAGTACGGTCGCAAGATTAAAACTCAAAGGAATTGACGGGGGCCCGCACAAGCGGTGGAGCATGTGGTTTAATTCGACGCAACGCGCAGAACCTTACCAGCCCTTGACATCCCGGTCGCGGACTCCAGAGACGGAGTTCTTCAGTTCGGCTGGA
Source organism: Bradyrhizobium sp. INPA03-11B (assembly GCF_040446015.1). Lineage (NCBI taxonomy): Bacteria > Pseudomonadati > Pseudomonadota > Alphaproteobacteria > Hyphomicrobiales > Nitrobacteraceae > Bradyrhizobium > Bradyrhizobium sp. INPA03-11B. The sequence continues at coordinate 80,849 of NZ_JASGSR010000002.1, read as the reverse complement.
CCGGAGACAGGTGCTGCATGGCTGTCGTCAGCTCGTGTCGTGAGATGTTGGGTTAAGTCCCGCAACGAGCGCAACCCCCGTCCTTAGTTGCTACCATTTAGTTGAGCACTCTAAGGAGACTGCCGGTGATAAGCCGCGAGGAAGGTGGGGATGACGTCAAGTCCTCATGGCCCTTACGGGCTGGGCTACACACGTGCTACAATGGCGGTGACAATGGGATGCTAAGGGGCGACCCTTCGCAAATCTCAAAAAGCCGTCTCAGTTCGGATTGGGCTCTGCAACTCGAGCCCATGAAGTTGGAATCGCTAGTAATCGTGGATCAGCACGCCACGGTGAATACGTTCCCGGGCCTTGTACACACCGCCCGTCACACCATGGGAGTTGGTTTTACCTGAAGACGGTGCGCTAACCGAAAGGGGGCAGCCGGCCACGGTAGGGTCAGCGACTGGGGTGAAGTCGTAACAAGGTAGCCGTAGGGGAACCTGCGGCTGGATCACCTCCTTTCTAAGGATGATCCTTCAGCGAGCTCACGCTCACTATCGGATCGTTTTAGAAACATTCAGGGGCCAACAGTTTCAGGATTGTTGAGCTCCATTGGCGGGATTTCGCCGTCTTCGTTTCTCTTTCTTCGCGGACGAACACGCGCCAGGGGCTGAGCGCTGTGCGATGCATCGACTTCACGTCAGGTGCGCGCCGGCATGTCTCTCGTGTTAGGGGCTTGTAGCTCAGTTGGTTAGAGCGCGCGCTTGATAAGCGTGAGGTCGGAAGTTCAAGTCTTCCCAGGCCCACCAGCCTTTGCGCTTCGCTGCTTCGGCTAGGCAAGCCTTTCAAGATGAAGGCTGCTGCGCC